>CAYOES010000015.1:0-6302 GCA_964403105.1 uncultured Candidatus Saccharibacteria bacterium | reverse complement strand
AAAGATAAAATTTGACCAGCATAAGAACTAAGTGGTTGTCCTTTGTGTATGCTTAATTTCCCATTAACAATAACTGTTTCTATGCCCTTTGGGGCAGTAAAAGGATTTTTGATATTGGCTGTATCTTTGATAGTTTGGGGATTAAAAATAACAATATCTGCATCATTATTTAATTTTATAATACCTTTGGTTTTGAGATTTAATTTTTTGCTAGGTAGTCCTGTACATTTATAAATAGCTTCTTTGAAAGATAAAGTAGATAATTCTTTAACATATAGATCAAAAAGTCGTGGAAAAGTACCAAACGCTCGAGGATGTATGAAATTATCAGAATAATATTTTTCTGTGTTGTGAATAGTACTATTAGATGATACAATACAATAAGGAGATTTTAAAGCCAGTTGAATATTTTCATTTGATACAGCATTGTCATATACTAAGATTTGTTTTGGTTTTAACGATAAAATTTTTAAAAGGGTTTGTTCGATAGTTAGATTAAATTGTTTAGCTACTTGTTTTAAAGTTTTACCACCGAATACAAAGTCTGAACTATTGGCTGCAAAAAACATATTGGCATAAAGATCGTGTTTATTTTTTAGAATTTTGAGAAGATTTTTGTAAATTTTGGTGTCTTCTAAATTTTTACGCAAGGTATATTCATCACCAATAGACAATCATTCTGGCAAAAGTAAATATAAAGATTCGGCTGTTAATTCATAAGGATAAATATCAAAATTAATGTTGGTATGAAATGTTTCATTGACTTGTTTGATTTTTGCTATAGCCTTTGCAAATAAAGGTCAATTGGGCTTGCCATAGGCTTTAAAATGAGTAATTTCAATATTGGCATTGGTTTTTCGAGCTAAATCAATAACTTCATCAACAGCCTCTAACAATTTTTCTGATTCACTGCGTAAATGTATAGAAACTAAACCATTATATTTTGTAACAAGTTTGGACGCTTCTATCATTTCTTTTAACCCTACTACTTGTTGATTTGGGTAGGCTAAACCAAAAGAAACCCCCATACCTCCGGCTAATAAACTTTCTTTTAATAAAAATAAACAGCTGTCTAAATTATCTTTTGTTAAGGGCTTGAATTCTGGCCCAACTACACTTTGTCTAATAGTATTTCAACCAATTAAAGTTCCTACATTTACACCAACTTTTATTTTGTGTAAATATTTTAAGAATTCATCTACATAGTTTCAACTAATATTTATATCTTGTGTTGTTGTCCAATAATTCAAAAAATCTAATTTACCATTTACTATTGGCGCTAATGAAGCACCACAATGTCCAAGAATAATAGTAGTAATACCTTGCGCCAGAAGATTAGTCGCTTTGGGGAAATTTAAAATGCCTAAATAATGATCTGCGCTATTATTTATATCAATAAACCCGGGGCAAACATATTTATTAGAAGCGTTAATAACATTTTTGGCATCTTTATCTAAAATATCATTGCCAATTCTAATAATTTTACCATTTTTGATACCTAATGAAGACATAAATGCATCTTTAGCAGTCCCGTCAAAAATAATTCCATTTTTAATTAAAATATCATATTTCATACAAGGTTTTAATGTTTTGATATATATAAATAGCCTATCATAAAAATGTATTTTTTGCAACACAATATTTAATAAGAATATTGTGTTATTTTATTCATAAATCTATAAAAAACTAAATTTTGAATACAAAAATCAAAAATATTGTTACCAAAATAGGTACTAAAATGTGTCAGATATTAAATTGGTTTGCAAGATTTTTACCAGATATGCTTTCTAATAAATCAAATAATATAAAAAATCAAAATACACTAATAATAGGATAAATAAAAAACCCACCTGATAAATTAAATAATATAAATATTATTTCTATAAAACTTAAATAGAGAACAATTTTGGTGAGAAAATCTATTTGTATTTTGTCAATCAAAATTTTTCAATATAAAAATATGGCTGATCCAATAGCTAAGAAAAAAGCAATAATTCACGAGGATCAGTGTAATTTAAAAAACAAGATATAGAGCAACAAAATAAACAAAAACAAAATAGAAGCAAAAAAAATATTGCGTATAAAATCATAAAAATGTGGATATTGTTTTAATTTAATTGCTTGAAGATAAAACAATAATATTATATAAAACGCTAAGAAAATAATTATTGATCTAGCAAAAAATAAATTAAGTCCAGCTAACAACAAAAAGGTACTTAGTAAAATAAAAAAATTATGTCAGGCTAGACCACCCAAAAATTTCCAAATTGTCAAAAATAACAAACATAATAATATATTTATTCAAAATGGAAGGCTTAAAGCAAAACTACATAATAATAGCAAAAAATATAAACAAGAAAACAAAAGATGAGAAAAATGAAACATTATTAAAATTTATTTTGCCTTAAATACTAAGCCGTCTTTGGATGCTGTAAGATAAATCTGTTTTTTATTTTTGTATTCACCTTTAATAATTTTGTCAGCTAATGGATCAAGTACAGATTTCTGGATAAGACGTTTGAGGGGTCTGGCACCAAACTGAGGATCATATCCACGTAAAGCAAGCCATTTTTTGGCAGAATCATCAACATTTAACAAAATATTTTGTATTTTAAGACGATTAACTACTTTTTGTATTTGAATATCTACAATTTTTTCAATATCTTTGGGCTGCAATGGATTAAATATAATAATTTCATCAATTCTATTCAAAAATTCGGGGCGAAAAGAATCTCTTAAAACTTCATTGATTTTGTCTTTTAGACGCTGTTTTTGTTCCTCATAAGAATTGTGCTCGGGCATTGCTGTAATATTATTGAAACCAAGACTGGACATTTGCGAAATATATTCTCCACCAAGATTTGATGTCATTATAATGATTGTATTTTTAAAATTTACTAATCTGCCCTTACCATCAGTCAATCTACCATTATCAAGAATTTGTAGCAAAATATTAAATACTTCGGGGTGAGCTTTTTCAATTTCATCAAATAATATTAAACTATAAGGTCTATGTCTAATAGTTTCTGTTAATTGGCCCCCTTCTTCATAACCAACATATCCTGGAGGTGAACCAATTAAACGAGCAACGCTGTGTTTTTCCATATATTCAGACATATCTATACGAATTAAAGATTTTTCGTCATCAAACATAAATTCTGCTAAAGCTTTAGCGAGTTCTGTTTTACCAACACCTGTTGGGCCCAAAAACATAAATGATCCAATGGGTTTATCTTCTTCAGAAAGTCCAGCGCGAGAACGACGAATAGCACGAGAAACAGCAGAAATAGCTTCGTCTTGACCAATAACTCTTGATGATAAAATATTCTCCATATTGGCGAGTTTGTTTTTTTCATTTTCGAGCATACGTTCAACCGGAATACCAGTCCATTGAGAAACACATTTAGCAATTTCCTCACTAGTAACTTCTTCTTGAATAAAACTTGAAGAATTTTTCTTTTTTGTTTTGTGTTCTATTTTAGCAATTTCTTTTTTGAGCATAGGAATTTTACCATAAATAATTTCGGCAACTTTGTCTAAACTGCCTTGTTTTTCAAAATTTTGAGCCTCTCTTTCTAAATTTTCAATCTGTTGTTTAAGTTCATGGATTTTATTATGTGGCTCTTTTTCACTATTTCATTGTTGTAATAATTTGTCTTCTTCTTTTTTTAAAGTTTCTAATTTTTTATTTACTACTGACAAACGTTTTTGGGATTCTTTATCTTCTTCTTTTTTAAGAGCTTCTTTTTCTATTTCTAATGTACGAATTTCTTTCTGGATATTAGCTATAGTTGGCGGTACACTGTTCATTTGAAGTTTTAGATGAGATGCAGCTTCATCAATAAGATCAATGGCTTTGTCTGGTAAAAATCTATCGGGAATATAGCGAACTGACAAATTTACAGCATCTCGTATAGCTGAATCAGTAATTTTTACTCCATGGAATACTTCATATTTAGGTTTTAATCCTCTGAGTATTGTAATAGTATCTTCTATACTTGGTTCGTCAATGATAACGGGCTGAAAACGTCTTTCTAATGCAGGATCTTTTTCTACTGAATTACGATAGTCTTTATATGTTGTGGCACCAATCAAATGTAGTTCGCCTCGAGCCAAAGCTGGTTTTAATAAATTAGAGGCATCAATAGATCCTTCGGCAGCACCAACACCAACAATAGTTTGTAGTTCGTCAATAAAAATAATGTATTTACCTTCGCTGGCTTTTATTTCTTTTAAAACACTCTTTAATCTATCTTCAAACTCCCCGCGAAATTTTGTTCCTGCTACTAATGCACCAATATCCAAAGATATTATTTCTTTGTTTTTTAAATTATCAGGAACTTCATTTTCAATAATTTTTTGTGCTAAACCCTCGACAATAGCGGTTTTACCTACTCCTGGTTCACCAAGTAAAACAGGATTATTTTTAGTACGTCGAGATAAAATTTGCATAATATGATAAAGCTCTTCTTCTCTTCCAATAAGAGGATCAAGTTTGTGAGCTCTGGCTAATTCTGTAAGATTTTGACTATATTTTTCTAAGGCTTTGTACTGAGCATTGCCATGTTCATCTAACTCTTGTCCTTTGTTTTTAAAACTATTTAATATGTTTCAAATTACATCAGTGTTAATTTTATATTTCTCCAAAAGAGTTTTGGCACTAGAATTTACAGTGCTTATAGCTAATAATATATGCACGGGGGAAATATACTTAGAATTTGTTTCTTTGGAATATCTAGCAGATTTTTCCAAAACCATTATTACTTCTTGATCCAAAGCTATTTGCCCAAAATTTTGCATTTTAAAAGCATTAGCTATTTGTTCAAGTTGTTTTTGAATATCATTAATAATTGTGTCTTTGTTTAGTTTTAGTTCTGACACTACAACATCAAAAAAACTATTATCTTGTTCAGCAATAGCTAATAGTAAATGTAATACTTTTATTTCTTCGTGATTATATTCTACAGCGAGCTGTTGAGCTCGTTCAATAACATCTTGCGCTTCTGGATTAAATTGTGGAATTGTAGGCATATTAATTAGTTTAATAATTACTAAATTTGAGTTTATACTCTGTTAAAATTGATTAAAAAAATTTCTAACAAGGTATAGTATAATATATAAATTTTTTATCAATTTGTTTATTTTCTATTTAGTAGTAATCCACGCTAATTTACATAAACCTAAGATAAATCTAAATTTTGATCTATGTATATTCACGCGTTTTAGTCTGTAGAATCTTTACTACCTAAAATCAAATCTAAATAAATTGTTTTCTTATCACGTAGTACTTCTAATTTAACTTTATCACCGATATTAAAACGGCGAACAATAGAAGATAATGAATTCTGAGCTGTAATTTTTATATTATTTATTGATAAAATAATATCATTTTCTTTCAAACCAGCTTTTTCAGCAGGAGATCCTTTAACTATAGCTGGATCATTATTTGCGCCCTTTCCAATTAAAGCACCATAATCAACAGGAAGATTCTTTTCTTTCATTAAATCTTTATCAATTATAGTATAATGAATACCAATAAAAGGAACAGATATTTTTCCTGTGGAAATTGCTTGATTAATAATTCCCTTTATCTTACTAATAGGAATAGCAAATCCAATATTTTGTGCACCTTGCTCCATTGCTACATTAACACCTATAACTTCTCCATTTAAATTTAATAATGGTCCGCCAGAATTACCCTGGTTAATAGCGGCATCTGTTTGAATTAAATCTGTTAAAGTAGTGGGCTCACCAGTAGTATCATAAGCTGTAATATTTCTATGTAATCCTGAAACCACACCAACACTAACTGTATTTTGTAGTTCACCCAGAGCATTACCAATGGCAATAGCCGTTTGTCCAAGCATTAAATTGTCAGAATTACCTAATATTAGTGGTACTAACCCAGTTTTATTAATTTTAACTAAAGCAAAATCTTCTAAAGGATCTCTGGCAATGACTGTAGCGCTATATTCAGTACCATCATTTAACAAAACCGTATATTCAGCTTTTGTATCTTGTACAACATGTTTGTTAGTAATAATATAACCATTTGAATCAATTATAAAACCACTACCAGCACTTACTTCTTGTTTTTTTGTCCCCTCTTGCTTTTGATAATATTGAGGAATATTAAAAGGAAACCCAAAAAAATCATTAAACGGATCAGATGGGTTAATAGGGATTTGATAAGTTTTAATAATTGGTAAATCTTTACTTGCAACAATACTAACTACAGATTTTTCGGCTTTTTTAACACTATTTATTACTCTTTGTTCGTGAACATCTTGACTTTGATAAGG
>CAYOES010000014.1:0-10506 GCA_964403105.1 uncultured Candidatus Saccharibacteria bacterium | reverse complement strand
CTATAGTGAGTATGTACGTGAAGATGAGTAAATTGCATCCTTTGAAATTTAAAGCTTTTTATGATAATATTAATAATGAAATATCGGGGAAATAAAAATAACAACACTGCTTAACTTATTATAAGTATAAATAATATACCCTATTTCTAAGAAAAAAACAACCTTGACATTTATAATGTTTTAAGATTTAATATTATGAAACTTGATATCGAACAAATATATTGAAAACAAAACTATCCATTCGTTATAGGGATAGATGAAGTTGGCCGCGGTCCATTAGCAGGACCAGTTTGTAGTTGTGCAGTCTTAATTCGCCCAAATTATCCACTGCCCAATAAATTTGTAGCCCTTGTCAAAGATTCAAAAAAACTATCCCCACAAATACGACAAAAAATTTATGAGCAAGCTATCAATTTACCCCAGATTATTTTTAGTATTTCAATGATTGACAATCAAACAATAGATACAATAGGGATTCAAAAAAGTATTTTTCAATGTTTTGACAAATGTATCTCACAAATTATAAATAAATCAAAAATAATCCCCAATATAATATTAATTGATGGTAATCAAACAATCCCGCATTTGCCATACAACCAAAAACCTATAATAAAAGGAGATGATAAAATTTTTTCTATCGCACTGGCTTCTGTAATTGCAAAACATACTCGCGATACTTGAATGATACAAATATCTACAAAATATCCAAAATATAATTTTGACATTCACAAAGGATATGGCACCGAACAACATAAAAAACTTATAAAAAAATATGGCCCTTGTAGTTTACATCGACAATCATTTCTACATTAAACAAAAATCATAAATAAACAAATATAAAAATGAAAAAATTATTAGTTATAGTGGGGGCAACTGCCACTGGTAAATCTAATTTGGCAATCAAAATTGCTAAAAAATTTAACGGAGAAATTATTTCAGCTGACTCAAGACAAATATACAGAAACCTTGATATTGGTACTGGTAAAATAACCAAACAAGAACAAAAACAAGTAAAGCATTATATGATCAATATAGCCTCTGTTAAAAAACAATATACTGTAGCACAATATACACAACAAGCAAACAAAATAATTAAAAAGATATGACGGCAACAAAAACTACCTATTATTTGTGGCGGATCTCCTTTATATGTTATTAGTGTTATTGAAGGCTTACAATTCCCAAAAATAAAAACAAATCCTAAACTGCGAGCGCAATTATCAGCAAGGCCTTTAACAGATTTATGACAAGAATTAAAAAAATTAGATCCTGTTAGAGCCAACAATATAGATTCAAACAATAAACGACGAATAATTCGGGCATTAGAAATTATTTATACTACCAAAAAACCAATACAACCACTTAAAAAACAACCTCTCACATCAGATATTCTTATTCTAAGCACCCAGAAATCCAAAGAGGAAATAAAACATTTAATCAAAACACGCCTTGATAAAAGATTAAAACAAGGTATGATTAAGGAAGTAAAAAAATTAAAAAAACAAAATATATCTTCAAAACGTCTTTATGATCTTGGTTTAGAATATCGCTATATCAATTTATATTTAGATAAAAAAATATCATATCAAGAAATGTATGATACTTTATATAAAAAAATAATTGATTTTGCGAAACGTCAATTAACTTGATTTAAAAAATTCCCCAATGTTCAATATATTAATAACGATAAACAGGCAATCAAAATAGTAAAACGTTGATTGTCAAAGCCATAATTTAATATTTTTTGCCTTAATAAATTATTTAAAATTGTTTTGTATACCTCTCAAAATAACTTTAAAATACATTCTATCAACTAAAAAACAATTCTGAATAATTTCTATTACTTGCTTTTCGTCAAAATCACGACAAGAAAACAAATCAAAAGCAAAATATTTAGATTCTGGCCAAGTATGAATAGCTAAGTGAGACTCGGCAATAATATACATACCAGTTATTCCTCCTTGCATTTTTTTAATTCTGGAAGGAAATTTATAAAAAAAGGGCTCAGCAATTACTTGAAAGTTAAGCTCTTTTACAATCTGCACAAAGAATTCTCTAATATCTTCAATCCTAGTAAGTGTTTCATAATTTTTTGTTATAACTTCGACTAATAAGTGTTTACCATATTCCATTTACTAAATGTTAATTATTTATTAATTGTTTCGATTTTTAATAAGACTGTTTTTATACTTAAAAATAATATCATATTTTACATACAAAAACAATAGTTTATTATAATTTTTTATAAGTTTATTATAATTTTTTATAAAATTGTTTTTACACAAAAGGATTAGGTTTTGAAAAATCAGGTATCAAAACTTCGCTGGCATTTTCTTCTCAGGGTTGGAAATACCCAGTTTGAAAATCCAATTGCTCTACATATTGCATCACTCGTTTATATTCGTCCTTTGACAATTTGCGATTTATTTCTGGATAATTTTTTGCCTGATAAAGAGGATTATATTGCATCATCAAACTCAAACAAATATTCGGCGAAAAAGAACGAATAGTTTTTAAGGCCTCAAAAGTGTTGTCTAAATTATTAGGTATTACCAAATGACGCACAATTATATTATCCTCACCAACTTGATCTAACATTTCTAAAATATTTTTTTGAGCAACTTTTGAATAGTTTATACATCGAGAATATTTTATACCCAAATTATCATCTCCATATTTATAATCAGGCAAATAAATATCAATCAACCCTTTTAAACTTTTAATATCTTCTAATTTATCATACGCATTGGTATTATAAACTATAGGAATAGTTAGACCTTTTTGGCGGGCCATAACTATTGCTTGTTTAATATCAAACACTCAAATAGTAGGACTTACTAAATTGATATTCAGAGCTCCTTGATCTTGTAATTTTAACATTATATCTACTAATTCTTCGATAGTGTATTCTTTGCCTAATCATTGTTGAGAAATTTGTCAATTTTGACAAAAACAACAATGTAAATTACATCCGGAAAAAAATATTGTCCCTGATCCTTTATCACCACTAATTGGGGGTTCTTCCCCAAAATGTTTTCCAAACCAAGCTATTTTCATAATATTATACTTTATTATTTTTATTATTTCAAAACCAGATTCCCTATTTTTGATTTGTTATTTAAATTTTTACATTTTGATTTTTAATAAATTTATAATCTATGTTTAAATTACAGCCACAAAATTTTTGTCTATAAATATCTAATTTTTGACATAATTCTTTTTCTTTTTTGTGAGCTTCTTGTTTATCTAACAATAGATCAATAAATTGTATTCCATAATGTTTGCATAATTCTTTAGATTTTTGAATAATAAAATTAGTATTTTTATATAAATTTACTTGTAAAGTAGTACAAAAACTATCAAAATTATTTTGTTTAGCAAATAAAACAGATTTTTCCAACCGATAAGTAAAACAAACATCGCACCGAGGTCCATTTTCTTTATAACTTGTTAGATCCAAATCCAAATGATTTTTTAAGTACATCAATCATTCTTTATTTGTATATTCACCTTCAAGAACATTTATATTATAATACTTACCTACTTTTCTAACATAAAACAATCTCTTGTCATATTCTTGCTTAGGTATAATATTGGGATTAAAAAAATATAAAACAACATTATCTAAAATTTTTTGATGTTTAAAATAATCCAATATTGGCAAAACACAGGGCGCGCAACAAGTATGTAATAAAATTTTTTTATTCATTATAATCCTTATTCGTTTTTTATATAATTTTTAATTTCTTGTATAATATTATTTATAAAATAAATATTATGAATAGTAGCCAATCTCATATACAATGGCTCGTGTTGCATAAATAAATACCGTAAGTATGCCCGAGAATAATTTTGACATGTAAAACATTTACAATGCTCATCAATTGGTTTTTTATCATTTCTATATGTACTATTAGCAATTCGAACAATATTATTTTTTACCTTAGATTTGATTTTTCAAGTATTAAAATCTAACACACCAGTAAACAATTCTCCGTGTCGAGCAATCCTAGCAGGGCTAACACAATCAAACATATCTATACCTAAAATAATTGCATCAACAATATCTTGTGGCTTACCCCCAAGCCCCATAGCATATCGAGGCTTATATTCTATTGTAAAGGGCACTAAATAATTCAATAATTTTTTTGTATCTTTCATATTATATCCAATAGTTTCTCCTCCAAAAGCAATACCATCTGTATCTAATGATTTTACAAATTCAAGAGATTGTAATCTTAAATCTTTGTATCTACCTCCCTGCACTATACCAAAAAATAATACTTTATTATTTTTTCTTTTATTAAGATAAATATGAGTTTCTAACGATTGTTTTAATCATTTATTTGTTAAATCTAATGATTTTTTAATATCTTTTTTACTTCCTTTATCTTTTGAACATTCATCAAACGCCATAACAATATCAGCCCCTAAATTATGTTGTATCTGTATAGATGTTTGAGCATTAATAAAACATTCAAACCCATCATAAGGAGAAATAAAATATACCCCGTCATCTTTTATACGGGCTAATTTGTTATTTTTATTATTTAAACTTCAGACCTGAAACCCTCCTGAATCACTTATTATAGGTTTATTTCAATTCATAAAACTATGAATTCCTCCGTATTTTTGAATAAAATGTACACCGGGATTTAAAAATAAATGATAGGCATTAATCAAAATAATTTGGGTTTTGGTATTGTTTATATCCAAAGTATCCAAACTTTTTAAATACCCTTTACTAGCAGGTGGCATAAAAACTGGAGTTTCCATCACACCATGAGCCGTGTGTAAAACTCCAATCCTTGCTTTGGTATTTTTAGATTTATATTTGATTTCAAAAACTTTCATTTTGATTAAAAATTATAACATTCAAAATTATTATTTACCCATTATTAATTGTTATATATTATCTTATTTATTTTATAAACATAGCATCGCCAAAACTATAAAATTTATATTTTTTACGTATGGCTTCCTTATATATTCTCAAAGTTTCTTCTGGTAACCCCACAAATGCCGCCACCATCATCAAAGGAGTTGAACGTGGCAAGTGAAAATTAGTGATAAACTGATCAACACCTTTAAAATTATAGCCAGGATAAATAAAAATATCTGTAAACCCAGCGCCAGAAACAAATTGATTGTCTTTAACAATAGTTTCCAACACTCGCACACAAGTAGTTCCAACTGCTACAATTTTTTTACCTTGTTGCCTATATGTATTCAAATGTTTTGCTGTAGTTTTGGATACTTCAAAATATTCTTTGTGCATATGATGCTGTTCTATATTTTGTGTTTTAATTGGTTTAAAAGTTCCTATTCCTACATTAAGAGTAATATATTCTATTTTAATACCCTTTTTGATTATTTTATTTAATAAATTTTTAGTGAAATGAAATCCTGCTGTAGGAGCAGCACAAGACCCAAAATGTTTTGCATAAATAGTTTGATAATATTTACCTTTATGCTTATTATAATTTTTAATATAAGGCGGCAAAGGTATTTGCCCTAATTGCCAAATTTTATGCATTAAGTTTCTCCCTTTGGTATTAAATTCTATTTTTAAATCAGTATCTTGGCCTTTATTTACAATGATCCCAGACAAAACTACTTTATTTTTCAAATAAAATTTTATTTCTTCTTTATCTTTTACTTTTTTATTTACTAAAATATTTCAACTATTAGACAAATTGTCTAAACTAAATTTATTATTAGTAGTGCCAAGCAAAAATATTTCTATTTTACCACCAGTAAGTTTTTTCCCATACAAACGTGCTGGGTATACTTTTGTATCATTCAAAACCAAAACACTATTTTTATCTAACTCGTCTACAATATCATAAAATTTTTTATGTTTTATAGTTTTGGTTTCTTTGTTGTACACCAACAATTTACAATGGTCTCGAGGTACAATTGGTTTTTGACTAATTAAATTTTTGGGCAATTCATAATCAAACAACTGTATATTCATACACACATTTTAATTTCATATTAAAAACACCATACTTTATTATCAACAATTTATGTTATTATATAATCGATTATTTTGTTTCATCTATTATAGCGCCAATGTTTTGTAGTCTATCTTTAAGGTCTTCATATCCTCGTTGTATTTTTTCTACACCTATTAGTTCAGACTTACCTTTTGCTATCACAGCAGCGATAACATAAGAAAAACCTGCACGCAAATCTGGTACTTCAATTTTCGCTCCTGACAATGCCGTTGGTCCAGTAATCAAAGCACTATGTAAATAATCTTTATTTACAAATCTACACGGTTTACTACCTAAACATTCAGGAAACAATTGAATATTCGCACCCATTTTATTTAAAGCATCTGTATACCCCAAACGATTTTCATAAACAGTCTCATGAATAATCGAAGTCCCATTGGCTTGTGTTAAAACTACACAAAATGGTTGCTGTCAATCAGTCATAAACCCTGGGTGAACATCTGTTTCCACAGCTATAGATTTAAACTTAACATTTTCATTATTATGAAACCTAATCGCATCATTATATATGGTAAAATTGGCACCTATTTTCCTCGCAGCGTTTAAAAAAGTCATTACATATCTTTGTTCTACTCCTTTTATCAAAATATCTCCTCTATTGGCCATAGCTAAACAAGCAAAAGATACAAATTCATTTCTATCAAACATTATTTTATAATTAGCTCCATGTAATTGTTGAACACCCTTTATAATTCACGTTCTATTGACATCTTGATAAATCATTGCACCCATTGATTGCAAAAATAAAGCAAGCTCTTCTACCTCTGGCTCAATAGCTGCATTTTGAATTACTGTGGTGCCTTTGGCTAATACTGAACCAAGCAAAATATTTTCCGTAGCTCCAACGCTCGGATAATTTAATTTGATAATTGTTCCCTTCAACCCTTTAGGAGATTTAATTCTATAATAATGATTGCTATATTCTATTTCTGCACCCAAATCTTTATAAGCACTTTCATGTAGATCAACAGGGCGTGCACCAATACTACAACCTCCTATTGTTGGCACTTCTGCTTTACCAAATCTATAAAGCAATGGACCAAAAAATAATATTGGCATTCGATTTAATCCACTATATTCCACAGGAATTTTATAAGATTTTATATGACTTGGATCAACCTCTAAAACATTTTTATCTAATCATTTATATTTAACTCCTAATGACTTACAAATAAACAAAGTTGTCTCGACATCGCTAATTCGGGGCATATTTTCAAAAACAGATTTACTATCAGCTAACAACGAAGCAATAATAACTTTGGTGGAAACATTTTTTGCCCCTGCTAATATAATTTCTCCTTTTAATTTATTACCACCAACAATTGTATATTTGGGTATCATAATAAAATTTAAATTTATAAATAATGAAAACTAAAAAAGTCCAATTTTTAATAAACACAATCCAAATTTACAAATACATCCAAATGACCACAAAAATTTAGATATTAATAATACGCTGATTTACAAAAATAATACACAGATTAACGCGAATTTTTGCTTCTATTAACTAATAATAGCTAATTGCCAACTGCTAATACTAATTGATAAATTACTCGCATGGGCATTCACCTTGACATTTTACAGCTACACCAGCAGCCTGCGCATAACAATCATTTGAATAAGTTTGCCCATCTACACCACACACAGGATCTCATAAAGCAATACATATTAAAGGTTGTGTAGTTGGGGGCGTGATTATTGGTATAGTAGTTGGTGGAATTATATTGGGTGGAATTGTTGTGTCAGGAACAATAGGAGCTTCTTCACATACTCCTTCGCGTTTTATTTGAATATGGACACAACCTGCATTACAAGCATTATTGTAAGTTTTATTATCAATACCACAAACTGGTTGATAAATATCTGGACATTCACAAGAATATTGCGGAATTGTTGTGCTCGGAACATTAGGAGCTTCTTCACATACTCCTTCGCGTTTTATTTGAATATGGACACAACCTGCATTACAAGCATTATTGTAAGTTTTATTATCAATACCACAAACTGGTTGATAAATATCTGGACATTCACAAGAATATTGTGGAATTGTTGTCATTGTTGTTGAAGTAGTAGTACTAGAAGACGGAGAAGTTGGAACAGTAATAGTAGTAGTACTTGTAGAAGGTATACCTATTACTCCAACTGGTTCCGCAGAACAATAAAAGCCTAACATACTATTACCAGGAGCAGAAGACAAACACACACAATTTAAATTAGCTGGTTTTTTATATACAAAAGGATAATAAAATCCTAAACTTTTTTCTACTTCTGCTTTCATATTTGTAGCTATACATCTATCGCCAAATCATACACAATCAGAATTAGTAAAACAGCGGCCAGGTTGTGGTAAAGCTTTAGTAGTAGTTGTTGTACAAACTCCTGTATATTTAAATTGTATATTCGCTCTATCCAATTCACAACGATTCTGATAAGTTTTATTATCATATCCACAAACTGGTGAATACACATTTGTACAAGTATTGGGTAAAGTTATATTGGATCTGGAAGTTGTACTCGTAGAAGTATCTGATAAATTAACAAGCATACAAATATTTTGGGCATTACATTCACATTTTTTATTCTTATCAGTTGCGTTTACTTCACATTTTATACCTAATTGCTCCATATTAGACCACAATTTTTTAGAAAAACAAGCACCGTTACACAAAATACACTCAGAACTATCTTTACATGATATATCGGTAATAGGCATATTGGGTTCAATAGTATCACTTGTACTAGTAGCATTGGGGGTAATAATTCCTAGATCGAGCTTTTCACATTTACCTTCAGTACTACAATAATAATTACATAAAGGAATTATTGAAGTAGAGACATTATTATTCAACGGTATAAAAGAGCTTGGATACTTTATACAATATTTATTTTCACAATCCTTATTGGTATAGCACTCTTTTACTTGTGGTTTAAACCAATCAGAAATAGACTCCAAAAGAGTTTTTGGTTTAGTTGGATTTGGCAACAAATCTTTTGTTGTATCGTTCTCTGGACATGATATTTTACAATAACCAAGTATTTGTGATAACACACCTTGATATTCAATAAATTCTTTTTCATCAGTAACAAGAAAACTGCATAATTTTAATCCCTCGCAACATTTCGTAGGTGGTTTCTCAGTAATACCTATACCAACAACTTTAAGAATAGGTTCTCCATCGCTGGCACACTCTTTTGATTTATATAATAATCCAGGTTTAGTTACAGTACTTATAGCAACACCGGGCATATTAACTGGTTTAGTTGTTTGCCATGGTAATATAACTTTTTGAATTGTTGTAGAAGTGGTAGATTGCTGAGATTCTTGATATTTTTTCAACGGAACTGTCGTATTGGTAATTGAACCAGAGGGTATTGTAGTTTCTGTAATTCTTTTAGTAACAGTAGTTTTTACTTGATATGGTTGAACATTAATCAATTTAGCAATAATTTCACCTCTTACATCTTTACTTGCTTCTTTTATTAGTTCGCCAGTTACAGTTATTTTATCATTTATTTGGATGTCTTCAAAATTCATAGTATTTTTAGATGTTCTGGTTATACTATCTCTAACTATTGTGGATGGACTATTTCATATTATATATTCTACTTTCTCAGTTTTTACAATACCTATTCATCTCAAAAAACTTTGTCATGTATTAACAACCTTTTGTGATTGAATAACTACAATATTTACATCTTTATCCACTACAATACCTGTACGAACAACTCTGTTTGTTACTTTTGTTACTGGTTTAGTAGTATTTATCGATTTGGTAGTAGTTACGGGTTTGGTAGTTGTAGTAGTGGCGGTTGGATCATAATTTACACGTCTAAACCCCACTTTCTCTAATAAATCTGTATATTGTAAATATGTTTTTATAAAAGTGTCTGGGTTACACACCCACCCATTCACTACTTGTGTACAGGCAGGCGGTTTATTTAACTTATATACATCAAGAACAGTAATATCGAGTGTTTGTGCTATACAATTTTGAAAATCTTTTAAATTTTTTAAATCATTATCTGAACATTTTGTAACTCAACTAGGGACAGGGTATACTTTAGGATCCCTGGCACCATACCCGAATCAACCTATTTCTTCGGGGGGAGTTGTATTTTGGCTCTGCGCCCACACAAAATTAGTACTTACAAATATAGCTACAATACTTATAACTGCTAATAATTTTATATATTTTATTTTTGGCATATTGTTTAATATCTTTAATTTAGTTAATTAAAATTATTAAGACCTTTTTTATATAACTATTTTATATAATATAATTATAGCAAATTTTTTTATAATATACAAGATCCCCAAACAACCCCGATATTAATTGAATTTTCTTAAACTTTTAATATTTTTAACTTACAAATTATTGTAAAGTTTTTATAATAATCTGTAAAATAGAACTAACAAAGAAAAATCCGGCAATTATTCATATGGCTGCTGGCTTTAAATTCAATTTATATTCTGGCTCTTTTTCTG
>CAYOES010000013.1:9316-10583 GCA_964403105.1 uncultured Candidatus Saccharibacteria bacterium | reverse complement strand
AACCAAGAATTTTTAGTTTATTATTTATTTTTGTACTATGTTTATTAAAAATAATGCCAATTCTTTTAATAGTTTTTCTCTATCATAATATTGTTCAACATATTTTCTGCCATTTATCCCCATTTGTTTTGCTATTTCAATATTATTATGTAAATATAATATTTGTTTTGCCAAATCTATGCTATTGTCTGGTTGCGCTACTAAACCAGCATTGGCTGTTGTAATTATTTGTGACGCATATCCTTCAAGATTTATAATGACTGGTTTTCCAGCTGCTAAATAGTCGAATAATTTACTGGGTATAGTTCGAGTGAATAAAGAAGTGTTTTTATATGGTATTAAACAGCAAGAAAAAGTATTTATGTAATATGGTATTTCCTTTCGTGGTTTTTCGCCAACAAAAATTACATTATTTAATTTATATTTATCAGCCAGTTGTTCCATTTCTATTTTCATACCACCCTCTCCTACAATAAAAAAAATGATATTTTTATAATTCTGTAATTCTCGGGCTGTCTCTATTATTATTATGGGATTTTGAGCAAACCCCAATAACCCTGCATATCCTACAACATATTTATTATTTAAATTATATTGTTTTACTATATCATCAGACTCAATATTTACAAATATATTGGTATCTGTAGCATTAGGGCTTAAGTGAATTTTGTTTTCTTTTATACCTTTCTGTATTAGATGTTGTTTTTCTCCTGGTCCTGAAGGCACAAAATAATCACAATGCTTGTAAATAAATAATTCAAAATGCTCGGCTAATTTAAATATTCATCCTTTTTTCATAAAACCAGTGGCGTTTGCTGATTCTGGTCAAATATCTGTTATATCTAATACTAGTGGTGTATGCTGTTTTTGTTTTACTACTATACCTATTAAAGGCACAAATAATGGCGGGGAAGCAACTATTATAATATCATGCTTAGGTATTTTTAAACTCGCTATACTAGCCGATAAAACAAAACTTAAATATGACAGTATTCTCATTATAGCAGGCGATTTGGGTTTGACTGGTCAAATTCATGTTCTATACACAACATATTCATTGTTTTTGTCTTTTTGTAGTCATTTATTTTTATAACCTGGGAAAATTTTGCCCCTTGGATATATTGGATTAGCACATAGCACTGTAACTTGATGTCCGAAAGTCGAGAGATAATGTGCAATGCCACTAGTTCTATTAGAGGCGCCACCTATATCAGGAGGAAAATTTTGTGTTATAAGTAATATTTTCATAAAACATATTGATAATTTT
>CAYOES010000013.1:0-9216 GCA_964403105.1 uncultured Candidatus Saccharibacteria bacterium | reverse complement strand
AGGAGGAAAATTTTGTGTTATAAGTAATATTTTCATAAAACATATTGATAATTTTAATTATGTATATTTTTTATTATTAGTGTATAATAGGTATTTATTATGTATGTTTTTTATATTTTTATTTTGATTTTAGTTTTATCTGGTTTTTTCTCTCTTATCTGGTTTTATATTTTTATATTCTATTTTAATTTGATTATGTATGTTTTTTATATTTTTGTTTGTTATTAATGTATACGTAGGTATTTATTTTTTAACAATATTAATTCTTGCCGAGAAGGAATTAATATTTCTTTGATTTTAATATGTTGGTAAGATTGTAATAAAATAAAATAAAATACAAAAGTCAGAAAATAAACAAATAGTGATGATAGTGCAGCTGCTATAATACCGAATCTCGGAATATAGATAAGATTAAGCACTATATTTATTATTAACCCCGGTAATCATATCAAAACAGCATTTCAGGGGAAACCTTTTGAGGCGAAAAATTGTGATATAATAGTACATAATGACAAAAAATAAATAGCAATAGCTAAAATATAAAAGGATGTTATACTGCCAACAAATTGTGCTCCAAAAAAATATAATATTACAGGTTTTGCAAAAATTATAGAAATAGATAAAACGATTATTAGAAATAGCGACAATAGCCTTGCTGTTTTAAGTGTTGTTTCTAATGATTGCTCCTGACGTTCGTTTATATATGGGAATAAGGCAAGTGATATCGAGGACGCAATGAGCATTATTTCATCTGTAAAATTAACAGCCAAAGAATATAATCCTACATCCCCTATTGTTTTTAAGGCATTTATTAAAAAAATATCAGAGCGAATTACTAAAAATCCAAATAAGCCAGTTAGAAATGCTCTTAACCCCAAATATACTCTATTTTTGAATAAATTTCAATCAAACTTTCAAATATTTTGTTGAGTTAAAACCAAATAAATTATAAAAATTATTGGCAGTATTATAGTAATTATAGTATATGTTAATAAAATATATTGTATGGGAGTTTTTCAAATATATATCTGTAAAAGCAGTATAAAAATAATAAGAAGTTTGTCTAATAATGTCAGAATGTTAAAAAATGTAAATTCTTGCTTGCCAATAAATATACTTTGTGTAAATTTTTCCAAGAACATAAAGGGTATAGCTAACAAGGCAAGTCAGATATAATAATTATTTAGATCTCCATATAATCATTGGGGGCATACTTGAGCTATTATAAAAAATATAATCATAAATATACACCCCAAACACAATCCTTCTATTAAAGAATTATATAAAATTTTATTTATTATTGTTTTGTTTTGTGTAATATAGTATATATTAGCATTTGTTATACCCAAATTACCTAAATTAAAAGCGAGTAAGGGTATAAAATATAACAAAGTAAATATTCCCTTACCTTCTGATCCAAAAGCTCGGCTAATTAATATCAAAATAATGCCAAAACTTATTGATATACATATACGAAATATTATATTGATTATTGAGTTTTTGAACAATGTGTTCATGAAATATATTAGTCGGGGTGCCCAGAATTGAACTGGGACCACATGCTCCCAAAGCACGTATACTACCACTATACGACACCCCGAACATAGAAAAAAGTGTGTTATTTATTTCTATATTAATTATATTATCATAGAAATAAGAAAAAATCAACAAACCCTTTTCATATTAAATTAGTATCACTTTTGGTTGAATTAATGTTTTTGTTTATCTATTAGTTAGAAGGTAAAATAATTAAATAATTTTATAGATATAATAAATATATATGTGGCTGTTTCTAATTAGAAACAGCCACGTTTTGCTTTTACTAATTTTATACTTTGTCTGCATTGTAGTTTATACAAATTTATGTATTAGTATTAGTATATGTTGTGTATGATTAGGTATTGTGTATTCATCGTAATAATTCTTTTGCTATGTTTGGATACAGATTTTTAATAATTTTTGTATTTTGAATAGTCATTTTTTTTAATACAAAATCCCCTGCTTTTACTCTATAAATACTTTGGCTGAGATGTTTAGGTCTGACACCAATTTTTAATCGTCAAAAATTTTGAGTATGTATATTTGCCATAATAGATTCTATGCCTTTGTGTCCTGCCGAAGAACATCCATAAGTAATTTTGAAATGTCCAATTGCTAAATCAGTATCGTCGTGTATAATAATTATTTGTTGAGGACTGGCGTTGTAAAATTCAGCAATTTTTGCTACTGATAACCCAGATTCATTCATAAAAACATTTGGTAATGCTAAAATTATGTTGGTATTTTGTATTTGTAAAACTGCAATTTTGGCTAAAACTGATTTATTATTTTTTCATTTTGTAATATTATAATCCGGATGCTCTTTTGTAATAAATTCAAAAAACCATTGCATAAACATATTCCCCATATTGTGTGGAGTATTTTCATAAATTTTGCCCGGGTTACCGAGCCCAACAATAATTTTTGTTTTATTTTGTTTCATCATAATAAGATTAAATTAAATAGTTAGACTGATTAAATTGCTCTTATTTATTGGTTTGTAATTTGTTATGTATATATTCTCTTATTTCAGTATAATTTTCTATTCCTTGTTTAGGAATCAAAATATATCCAAAATCAGATAGCCCGGGATTTATTAAAAGATTATCAGGAGGATTATAGGAAATTGTTATAAACTTTAAATTATCTTTGTTTAAATTATTAGCGAATTTTGTCAATTTTATTACTTCATTTATGCCAATATCAGTAAATAGATATCCTTTTCAACTATTTCATATTGATAGTAGTTTAGGAACATTAGAAAAAATATTTAAAGCTTTTAGTTTTTGGAAAATTGCTGCTAATAAATCATGCTGGTGAGTAATACGATAAAAATCACCTGTTGGCCCAAATCTTGATCGTATAAATTTTGCTGCTTTTTGACCATTTAAATAATTTCACCCAGCTTCCAATCTAAAAATATCGTTTGGATTATCTGGATCGCTAAGGTTAGGATCTATTAGAGGTTGTTCTAAATAGATATTTATACCGCCAATAGAATCTATAAAATATCTGAAACCATCAAGATCTACTATTGCTACATTATCAACTTTTAAGGCAGTTATGTCTTCGACTTTTGTTTTTATTCAATTTCAAGTTTTGACTCCCTGGTTTTTCTGTCGTCATAAGGCATTTTCTTCTGCTAATAAGCCATTGATTTTTATATATTTAGGTGAATTTGGTATTTGCACTAATAAATCGCGAGGGATAGACATTAATGTCACTTTGTTATTTGTAAAATTTATATTAACCAATAATATTACATCAGTTAAATAACTGCCGTTATTTCCTGCTCCAGTCATTCCTAATATTAAAATATTTTGCGAATGTGTATTAAGAGGATCAGAAAGCAATGCTATTAAACTGGTATTACCAGCAATAGTTATTTGTTTGGGGTTAGTGATAAAAAAGAAAATAAAACTACTAATTATTGCCAGTATACAAATAATGATAACATCTTCTTTTTTTACTATTTGTGCCATCTTGTTGTTTTTGTTTTTTTATATATTCCCATTAGATAGATATATTGTATATTAGATATTTTGTATATTAATTTATCGTTGTTTATGTGTATCTGTGTTTTTATTTTATTCACGTAAATTTGCTTTTTTAAAATTGTATTTATTTAAAAATTTCATTATATTTTTTCTATGGTGCCCCTGGCAAGATTTGAACTTGCAACCTACTCCTTAGAAGGGAGTCGCTCTATCCAGTTGAGCTACAGGGGCGAGTTTTTGTTTTATTTATGCCAATCTATGATTAGGCGTTGATCTAATATTTTTAGTATACATCTATGTTGTTACGGATAGTCACACTTAGATTTCTATTAATATTGGGATAATCATTGGTCTTCGTTGTGTTCTTTGGAAAAGAAACAACCCGATTTCGTCTCGTAGAATATTTCTTATATAAGCTTCGTTTATAGTCCCTGGCATCATATTGGCCACAGCTTGTTTAATTAATGTTTCTGCTTTGTTTCGTGTGTTTCTGATCATTTCCCCAGCATCTTTCATAAATACAAACCCACGAGAGACTATTTCAATATTTCTGATTTCTTTGGTTTTACTATCCAAAATAGCTGTAATAATAAACATACCATCTTTTGCCAAAGTTTCTCTATCACGCAAAACTATTTCTCCAACATCACCCACACCAAGCCCGTCTACCATTACATAATTAGCTGGCACAAATTTATTTGTCAAAGTAGTTACTTTATCTATTAAATTAATGACTTGTCCACTACTTGCCACAATGGTTTGCTCCGAAGGTATCCCTAATGTTTCTTGGGCTAAATCAGCCATTAATTTTTGCATATAATAATATCCGTGAATTGGCATTACATATTTTGGTTTTACTAAATTAAGCATTAGTTTTATATCTTCTTTGTAAGCATGGCCAGAGGCATGAATATCAAGCATTTTGTAGTGATATAATTTTGCTCCTTGTTTTGATAAATTATCTTTCAAATTTTGTACTGCCAATTCATTACCTGGCACTACTGAAGATGAGAATACAACTGTATCGTGTTTTTGGATACGAATGTTTTTGTCTTCTCTATTTATAATTCTCATTAAGGCAGCATTGTCTTCGCCCTGTGCCCCTGTGCACAAAATTGTAATTTTGTTGTCATCATATTGTTTGATATTTTTTATATCAATAATAGTTTTTGGATCATAGTCTATATATTTTAATTTTTTAGCAATAGCTATATTGGATTTCATTGTAAACCCTATAATAGCTACTTTTCTGTTATATTTTTCAGAAAGCCAAATAGCTTGCTGTAGACGTCCTATTAGTGAAGCAAAGGTTGCTAAAATAATTCTACCCCCATTGGCTTCTTCAAAAATAGTTTCCATATTTTTGTATATTTCTTTCTCTGACATTGAATGCCCTTCCGATTCAACACCAGTAGAATCTACCATAAAAAGATCTACGCCTCTTGACGCTAATTTTACAATAGCTGATAAATCAGCTGGTTTGTCTGCCACTGGATTAAAATCTATTTTATAATCGCTTGAATATATAATATTACCCATTGGTGTTTCAATAAACAATCCTATAGTATCGGGTACGTTATGATTGACGTGGAAAGCATCTATATTAAATGGGCCCAAATGTATTGTTTTGGGGTTGTCTTTGTCAATTGTAATCAAGTCTAATTTTTTAAGATAGCTAAAATCTTCTTGGCGTTTTAGTATAATATCTCTTGATAAGGGTGTAGCATATATTGGCGGGTAGTTTAATTTATCAATTAAATATGGTATAGCTCCTAAATGGTCATAATGTGCATGAGTAATAATTATACCCAATATTTTTAGATTTTTATTGTTTGTGATATATTCAATATTAGGAATAATAAAATCTATACCATACATATTTTCTTCTGGGAAACGTAATCCTAAATCAATAATAATGCCCTGATTTTTATATTCTATTAAATGCATATTTCTTCCTACTTCTCCCAGCCCTCCCAAAGAAATTATTTTTACAGCATCTATATTATTTGTTGGGTAATTATTCGAGCTATTATGTTGGGTATTCGTTCAAGAAGAATTGTGGTCAAAATGTTTTAATTCCTGAGTTGTTTGTGTTTTTGAATACCTATTGTGTATAGTTTTTTGAGTTTTTTGATTAGTCATATTTGTATGTTTATTAATAGGCACTAATCTTGGTTTATCTTGTGTCATAATGTAATTTATTTATTAATATTTATTTTCGTTAGACTTATTTTTTACAATGATTTTAACAAAGTAAAACACTAATTATTCCATATATTTTTTATCGCTTGGCTTATGTTAGAGTAGAATATTTTAATGTATCCAGTGTTAGTCTCATTTATATTTTTTGTATTTTTGATCTTGTGTTATATATTATTATTTGAATTTTATTGTGTGTCAGGGGTGGGATTTGAACCCACAAGCCATATAGGCACAACGTTCTGAACATTGCATGTTTACCAATTTCATCACCCTGACCAATAAAATATATTTTCTATGGGTGTTTATTGATTTTTGGTATGGTTATTTAAATACTCTTTTGGTATAAATATATCAATCTTCAATATTAGTAAATTTATCTGATGGCGTGTTGACAATATTTATAGTATTGCCTTTTATATTTTGATCTTTGGCATAAAGAAAATAGGGATTGCACAGGGTAATAAGTGGGCGTTTTGTTAATAAAATTTTTTGTATAGTTATTAAGTTATTTTTGATAATCGTTGTATCTTTGATTGATAAATTTTCTTCTAATAATTTATTAACATTTGTGTCTGAGAATGACGTAATATTAAGCCCAGGATCTGTAATTTGCGAAGAGTGCCAGAACAAATATAGATCTGGTGTTAAACCATATGCTTCACCAAATAAAATCGCATCAAAATTTCTTGTTTTTAGATAATCTTTATAGATATTTTGCAGTGGGATAATATTCAAATTTATTTTTATACCTATTGTCTCTCAATTTTGTTTGATGTTTTGAGCTAATTGTATAAGTTCGTTGATCGAAGGTACTAACAACGTAAACTCTAATTTTTCTGTTGAAGTTTTTTGATTTTTACCTTTTCCAGATACAATTGTTTTTTCTAAAAATTTATCATTATTTGCATCTTTATAACCCAAATTTGCTAAAATATCTTTTGCTTGTGCTGGATTATAAATATTTTTGTTGATTTTGCTATCATAGCCTAAAAATTGTTTACTAATTATAGCATTCAAACTTTCGGCCTCTCCATACAATGAATCTTGAATTATTTTATTTTTGTTCAAAGCAATATCCAGTGCTTCCATTAATTTAGGTGTTTGGAACAAAGGATTTTTTTGATTAAAAAAAACTGCATAATATCTTGGCAAATATAGTTGTGATAAAACAATTGTTTTGCGAGTTTTTAATAATTCTTTCTGATAATATGATACTTCTTTTATTAAATTAATTTTACCTTTGAGCAGTGCCTTAAAAGCTGTTTCCTGATCATCATAAAAATTAACTATAATTTCGTTTATATAAGGTGTATGTTTAAAATATTTTTGATTTTTTTCTAAATAAATATTTACAATTTTGCCTGTTTTGTCTTTTACTAATTTTTTGTACTTATATGGTCCTGTACCAATTGGTTTTAAATTATATTCAGTCATTAAATATTGTCTCGGATTGATGTTTGCTCAAATATGTTTTGGTAAGATTTTTAAAGTTAGATTTTGCTTAAAATTATTTTGTGGTTGTTCTAAATAAAATCTCACTATGTAATCACCTACTTGTTCAATACGGACATTTTTTCAAATATTATATAAAGGGCTTTCATTTTTGGGGTCTTGAATCATTTCGATAGTAAATACAACATCATTGGAAGTGAATGGTTCGCCGTCATGTCATACAATATTGTCTTTTAGTTGTGCTTCATACATTTTTTCGTCTTTTGATACAGTAATTTGCGTGGCTAAATCATTGGTAAATGTTTTATTATCGCTTAATGATATTAGACCATCAAAAACTAATTCAATTAGATCAGTATCAGTATCATTATTTTGAGATAAAACAGGATTTATAAATCTTGGCTGTTCTCAAACTCCATATTTTATAGTACCACCATTAGCTGGTATTACTATTGTAAAACGATTTATAAGCATATTTATGCCTATAATTATACCAATCACTAAACATAATGACGAACAAATTGTTAAAATTTTATCGCGTTTGTTTAGTCGTTTAAAAAATAAATTTATTTTCTTTGTTTTATCCATTATCAAGCCTTAAATCGTTTTTATTATTAAAAACGAAATACCAATATTGACAAAATAATAAAAATCGCTATAAAAACAATAGTCAAAATATGGATATATTTTTCAATACCACGTCTTGTCGTAAAATTACTCGCTCCACCACCAAAAATATTCGATAAACCACCTTCTTTTTGCTGGATAGCTATTAATATAACGATAAATATACCTAAAATAATTTGAGCAACTATAATAATATTTTTCATTATGTATTATGTTTATAATTTATGTTTTTAATATTAACTTTTTACTGATTATATAATGTTAAACCATTTATTGACTTGCCAGTCCTATAACTCACGTAATTATTATATTGACAATAGAAATTAGTAAGGCTAATTTTACTAAAGCCAATGTATTGGGTATAGATAGCACCGGTGTTAAATTATTCGCTATTTTAATAATCCCCATATTTATAACCACTGAAAATATACCCAAAGTGAGCCAAATAATTGGTTTTAAAATAAAATCTAATATAGGTTTTATTAAAGTATTTATAAGAGCCAAAGTAATACAAAACATTATAAGTTTATCAGTCCCAGATATTAAATGGATCTCTGGAATATATTTTATGCCAAAATATATGGCTATAAAATCAATAATAGAAAATGTTACAAATTTTTGTATTATTTTACCCATGTTTTGGTTAATTATATATATACTATCATATTTTCAAAAAAAATACAACTAATTGAAGCAAAAAGTAAAAGCTCGATTTTTGATTGTAAACAAACAGATATACAGATATTTAGAGATTATAAATTGTAAATTAAAAAAGTAAAAATTGTATTAACCCTTTTATTTAATCCATTATTGTTTTGTTTATTTAGCAAATGTAAAAGCGCTGGTCTGAATAGACATCAAACTATTAAACCAATCACACCTGCTCAACTAATATCTTTTATTATTGTTAATATTTCTATTTCCATATTAGTAAATTAAACTATTACTTGTAGCGTCCTTGTGTTTTAGTATACAAATATTGTATCTCTCCCGCACTCAATGCCCTATTGTAGATGCGGACATCGTCAACAAGACCATTAAGATATGACCCATTGTTACTTTCATATCCAATTCTTACAGATCTAGAACCAACCTTAATTTCAGCTGATGGTAGTATTTTAGTTCCTATATTTTTACCATCTTTATAAAAATTAACTGTTGTATCAGATTTTGTCATTGCTACATGCTGCCATATATTTAATGTTAAGATATCATCACTATTCACCCCCTGATACTCACCAGAAATATTAGCCATTCCAAAATGCAATTTTTTACTACTCATATAAATAAATCTCCAGCCATAAAAATTGCCACCCAATGTTGTGGCTATTGATGAATAATCAGAAAAAACAGTAGGCTTCACCCATGCTGCAACTGTTATAATATTATTTATATCAAA
>CAYOES010000012.1:0-10977 GCA_964403105.1 uncultured Candidatus Saccharibacteria bacterium | reverse complement strand
ACCAACAATGGTGGTTTAGACTGAGCAACAATAGCAAACAACAAAGCCAAAGACACCAATGCCCTTTCTCCTCCTGATAAAGATTCAATACCTTCTAATTTTGATTTTGGCAGTTTTACTTTAATATCAACTCCAAGTGTTTTGTTTTTGTCTACCATATCTATATCTTTTTGCTCATAGACATCAAGATCTTTAATTTCTTGAATATATTCTATTGTTTCTGATTCTTCCAAAGTATTCAAATTATTTGATGATTGTACAATCTCCACACTTCCTTTACCTCCACCAAACAAAATCTGTAAATACTTATTAAACTCTTTGTTTATTTCTTTTATGGAATCATTAAATTGTTTATGAATTTTTATAGTAAGCTCTTTAATTATATGCTGTAAATCATCAACAGCTTGTTTAAGATCACTTTTTTCTTTTTGCAAAAATGTTAAACGTTCATCTACACTTTTGTATTCTTCTATAATAGAATCATCAACAAATCCCAGCTCTTGTAAAATTTTTCTTTGACGTAATATTTTATTTTCTAAATTATTTATTTCTTGCTCAGCAAATTGTTTATCAAAAGTATCCGCATAGCTCAGAAACTCCTCTCAAGCCATTACACTCTCCCCAATTTGATTTTTTAAATTTTCTAAATTGATTTTTATTTTTTCTTCTGACAATTCCAAAGTTTTTAATTCATTCAAAATAATCATTTTTTCATGCTGTTGTTGTTCCAAGACTGCAAAGGCTATTTTTATATTTTTATTATGTTCTTGTTCTTGCTGTTTTATATCTTCTAACTGATTATACAACATATTTAAATCTCGCTCAATGGTATTGATTTTGGTTTTAAATTCTTGAATTTTGTTTTGTAGCTCCTTTATATCCAAATTTACTTGTTCTTGTGTATTATCTACGCTATTAGATGTTTTGTTTATTAAAATTTTGGAGATCTCTTGCTCAATTATTTTAATTTTATCTCGCACCACCCATATATCATCAAACTTAGCAATTTCTTGTATCAAACTTCTAATTTTATAGATAGTAGAATATATTTTGGCCATATCTTGAATAATAAATTCTTTGGTTTCCGGAGGTTTGAATGTGTATTTTGGTATATTATCTAAAATACTTTCAGTTTTGGCAAGCTCATAAATAAGTTTGTTTTTTTCTTCGTTTTTAACTCGTATTTGTTCATTAATTGTTTGCCTTAAATAAGTAAATTGATTTGTCTTGTCCTCGTCTTCGTCAGTGGTAGCCAAACCCAATTTTTCTTCCTCTTTTTTAATATTATTTTCAATAGTATTTAATTTATGTTGAGCCTCTTGTAATTTTGCTTTTAGATCAACACTATTCTTAGTAATTTCTTTATATTTAAAACTATAATAATCTTTTTCATAATCTTTAAGCATTTGTTTTAATTCTTTTTGTTTTTCAAAACGCATTACATTTTTTTTCAAAGAACGATAGTGTGGCAAAATTTCATTTTCCAAAGATGTCACTTTATCCAAATTTATAAGAGTCAAAGATAA
The DNA here is from genome assembly GCA_964403105.1 of uncultured Candidatus Saccharibacteria bacterium. Taxonomy (GTDB): domain Bacteria; phylum Patescibacteriota; class Minisyncoccia; order UBA6257; family JAKLIH01; genus CAZFNU01. The sequence continues at coordinate 9,451 of CAYOES010000012.1, read as the reverse complement.
TTTCCTCAAAGATGCCTCTTTTTTAATTTCTAATTGCCTTAATCCCAAAATCTCTTCAAGCATTATAGCCCGTTCTTCCTGACTTACTTTTAAAATATTTTCAATACTGCCTTGATTTATAATAGAAAACCCCTTTACACCCAACTGTAAAGATGCCAAAATTTCTGTTATATCTTTTAGTCGCACTGACTCCTTGTTTAAATAATACTCTGTTTTGCCTAAACTATCAATTGTTTTTTCTATTTCCAAAGTATTACAATCCAATGGGCACGATAAACCCGTTTTTGTATTTTTGATATCATCAAACAACAATCTTACTTTGGCATTAGAACTTGATTTACACAGTTCATTACCAGTAAAAATTAAATCTCCACTATTTTCAACACGTAAATTTCTTTGACTTTGATCTCCGAGCGCCCAACGCAAAGCATCTATAATATTTGATTTACCAGAACCATTAGGACCAACTATTGCATTAATCCCCTGTACTAACTCTATTACTGTATCTTTGGCAAAAGATTTAAAGCCTTTTAATTCTATCTCTTTTAAATACACAATAAAAATTTTATCAAAAATGTTTAAAACCCCACAAACAAATCTTGAGCAATGTATAATGTATATTATATATTTTATTATTTCTATACATATTTCGACTAAATATAAATTTGCTCCTTATACCAAAACACAAAAAATTTATAACCATTTAATATCGCCATACCAAACCCAGTGTTTCCTATACATTAAGTGTCAAATCTTTTTGTATTCATGATTGATCAGCCAAAGCTTTGGCAGCTGCATATTCTTCTGCTTCTTTTTTTGATCACCCTTCTCCTGTTGCCAATTGTAAATCTTTTAAAAATACTCCTACTATATAGCGGATCTGATGAGCTGGCCCTTCGGAAAAAAGAGTTTTATATTCAGGAGTTATACCATAAAGTTTTTGTGTTAATTCTTGAAGCAAACTTTTTGAGTCTTTATGAGTGTCCAAACTCACAATAGTTTCCAAAAATGGCTGTATTGTAGACATTATTACTTTTTTAGTTGTTTCAAAATCTGTATCCAAATATACAGCCCCAAAAACAGCTTCAACAGCATCAGCTAAACTATAACTCTTTATATTGATATTCGGATCTGTATTTCTGGCCAACATTTTCAAAAATTTATCCAAAACCATTCGTTCTCCTTTTGATACATATAAAGATTTATCCAAATCCAAATATAATGCCACATTGGAAAGCATTAATGAGTTTACTAAATTAGAACGAAGTGGTGTAAGCTTGCCTTCAGGATAATCAGGATACTTTTTAAAAATATAATCAGAAATACACAATTCCAAAACTGCATCGCCCAAAAATTCTAATCTTTCATTACAAGCATACGGTCAATGTTTATTTTCATTTAGATACGAACTGTGGGTCAAGGCTTCCAAAAAAAGATTAGGATTTTTTATCTTTATGTTTAATTTCTGTTCTAAATTTTCTATAACAAATTTAGTATTGGCTTCATCTATCGCCTTATCTATCATAATTGTATAAATTAATAAAATTAAAAAAACAAATAAATATTATAGCCGACCAATATTTCTTATTTCTTATTAAAATTTATTATAATTTATTAAAAAAATGTATTATCTTAATTAACTTCACTGGATTTATTTACAATATTATCCTGATCCTGAATTATCTTTGTTAATGTTTCAGGCTCAGTTTCTTTTGTTTCATCTTTTATACTTTCTACTGTACGCAATACCGTACCTAAAACTCCATTAACAAAACTATAGGCTTTATCACCTCCATAATTTTTTGCCAATTCTACTGCTTCATTTATAGCTACTTTTACAGGAACATCTGGAGATTTTTCAAACAAAACCTCAAACAATCCAATACGTAAAATATTTCTATCAATAATATTAATCTGGTGTAGAGGTCGCTCAGGCGCACTTTTGACAATAATTGCATCTATATCTTTGACATAATTAACTACTCCTGTGACTAATTTTTTTAGAAATTCTTTATCAGTCAAATCAGACCCGTAATTGTTTATATTACGAGTTATTATTTCATCAATATCTTTTTTTTGTTCTCAAAAATCTCATTCATACAAAGATTGCAAAGCAATCATACGAGATAAATGACGTGAAGCCATAATAATTTTTAAAAAAATATTAAAAAAATAATCTTTTACTTTTTATCTTTGCCAGAGGTTTTTAATTCTTTCTGCTTTTGTTTCTTTTCTTTTTTATTCAAATTTTTCAACACATCTATAACAATCTTACCTTTATATTCACCACAATTAGGACATACACAATGAGGCTTTATTGTAGTATGACACTTGGGGCACAAAGTAAATTGTATTTTGGTTTTGGCCATATGAGACCTCCTTTGATGTGTTTTGGATTTTGTATGGTGTGTTTTAGGTAAAGCCATAATAAAAGTTTAAAATTAAACTCAAATCATATTATATTTAAATGTGTATAACTTAAGTTTAACAATTTATTAAATAAAAACTAATACAATACAATACAATATAAAAAGATTATCAAAAAAACACTAAAAAAGCAATATCTCTAATCAATTATGATAAAATCACAGTATAATAGGATTGTTGGACAATGAAGAAACCAGTTTTTATTTTTGAGTTGCATATTGTTATTTTATATTTAAGGGTTTGTTAAATTATCTATATCAATTTTACCATTTTCAATCATTTTTGTCAATTCTAAATCACTTCTTTTGGCAAGATCTTGTAAAAATACCTTGCTTTTATCACTATCCATAAAACTCAAAGCACTTTTTTCGCTTTCAACCGGAATTAAATAATAATAAAGCCCATCATAACCAACCATCAGTCCTTGCTGAGTATTTATCGAAAATCATTGATCAAAAATAAAATTACCAAGCGAATAAAAAATTATTTTATTTTTATATAATTCGATTTCTTGCACAACATGAGGATGAGTACCAACAATTAAATCAGCACCAGCATCAATAAATTGATGCGCTAATTTTTGTTGTACACTATTAGAATGTGTTTTGTACTCCGTGCCTCAATGAGGCATTAAAATAACAAAAGATTGATTATCTGTCTGTTTTATATTTTGAATATTTTTTATAATTTCTTGCGAGCATCCATTGTCGCCAAAAGTTAAATTAAAACTAATAAAATAATCGTTGTTATTATTATAAATATATTTATTGCTACAATCTTTATAATGACCAACACTATTAATTCCTACAGACTTCAAAAAATCTAAAGTTTGAACAAAACCACTTTCTCCTTTATAATTATTAGTATGATTATTAGCCAATGATAAAATATTAAATCGATATTTTTTCAAAAAATTTACAGATTCTTTGGAAAAAGCAAAACTAAACGAACCATGCAAAACTTTTGGGGCATTTTCAACAATGGGTCCTTCTAAATTTCCTACTACATAATCAACACCCCTAAAAGCCTCTTTAATATTGTCTAATAAATAATCAAACCCGTATTTATCGATTTGATCTCCTACGCCTCGGGCCAACATAATATCACCAACAAACAAAAATGTCTGGTTAATATTATAAAAATTGGACGTGTCAGTTTTCTCTTTAGAAAAAATGGCACTAAAATATGAAGTCCCAGTTCGTGGATTTTTTGATTGACTATAATCAAAAGAATTTCCTCTGCCGATTTCCAATATATTAGTAGCTCCTTTTTTAACAGCCATATCTCGTAAAAACTTAATACATAACGGGCAATCAACATCTATATTATTTAAATTTTCAAAATAAACAATATTGTCAATAGATTTATTGTCATGTAGCTCCATTAAATGCTTAGGCAAATAATGCGAAAAATCAACACTGGCTATAATAAAAGTATTGGGACTTTCAAGAATATCTAAAGGCAAAGCCACAGCTTTGGGGCAAACAATCAAGGGTACAACCACAGCATTTGGCCAAGTTTTTTGGACAAATGGTAATAAATTTTGTATACCATGTTCCTGACTAATCGCTCAATAAGCATTATCTGTTGTCAAAAAAGCACTTGAATATAAACTACAACTATTAAAATGATCTGGACTTAAAATAACAATTTTATCATAATTAAATTTGGAAGATACCATAAAAAATTTTTCTATAATATCACGAGCTAACAAATGATGATTTACAATACCACCAACATATATAGTCTCAATATTTTTTTTAGATTGCATAAGTTGTTGTTTTTTTCCTCAGCCTAACAAAAAAATAACCACAACGCAAAACAGCAATACAACTAAATATATAATAATATTTGTTATTTTTATTTTTTTATACATTTTGAATATTAAAAACTTTTAAAGTATTTTCATAAGTAATTTTCTCTATTTCTTTTAATGATAAATTTTTAACTTTGGCTATGTGTTCAGCAGTATATTTTATAAACAAAGGCTCATTTCTCTCACCTTTTTTGGGAATAGGTGGTACATAAGGAGCGTCTGTTTCAATAAGTAATCTATTAAGAGGTGTATTAAAAATAATATTATCTAAACTATTATCATAAGTAATTACTCCGGAAAAACCGAGATAATAATTCGAATGTTCTAAAATTTGTTCTAAAGTTTTTTGTTTACCTTTAAAAAAGTGAAAAACAACATTGTTTTTAAATTTTTCCTCTTCTAAAATTTTAATAGCTTCTTCATATAACTTTCTAATATGTAAAATAATTGGTTTACCCAATTCTTGGGCTAGCCGAATTTGTTGTCGAAACATTGTATACTGATAATTGTTATACTCATTTTGATATAATTCATAATCAGGAATCTCTTTAAAATAAGACAAATCAAGACCACATTCTCCGATCGCTACTACTTTTGGATTTTGTGCCAATTCTCTTAATGCCAATAACATATTCTGGGATAACATATTCAAAACTCGAGTTTTCGAATGTGAATATGTTATTACCTCAGAGGGATGTACACCAACAGAAACCCACATAAAAGAATACTGCTTTGATAAATCTAACGCCATTTTTGAATTTTCAATATTAGAACCAACATTGATAATAAAAATATTATTATCAATCAATCTTTTTATAACATCAACTCGATCTTTATCAAAATCATCAAATTGTAAATGAGTATGAGAGTCAAACAACATTTTTGTTTTTTAATTTTTATTTTTATCCCTGCTAAAAATTTTTCTACAAATTTCTAATAAACTTTTAAACTTATTTACTTTTATACTCATAAACTAATAAGCTTATCAATGTTTACCCAAATATTCTTGCTATATGTGTTAATCTGTGGGCAATCCATGTTTGATTTCTAAAACATCACCATCCTGTACAATATATTCTTTGCCTTCACTCCTAACTATACCCAAAGATTTTGCCCTTTCTCACGACAAAGCCTCCAAAAGTTTATCTCAACTAATAACATCTGCCCTAATAAAATATTTCTCAAAATCGCCGTGTATCACTCCTGCTGCCTGAGGAGCTTTGGTACCTCGGGTAATAGTCCAAGCACGCGTTTCATCTTTTCCAGTAGTAAAAAAAGAAATCAAATTTAAAATTGTATAAGCTTTTTGAATCAACAAATCTAATTCAGGTTTGGATGCAATACCCATTAAATTTCTTTCTTCTTCGTTTAAATCTACTATATCAAATTCTGTTTTTATATCAATAATTAAATAATCAAGCTTATTATTCACAAAATAATCAATTATACTCGTATCTACTTCTTCGTCTTTACCATTCAATACATACAAACAAGATTTATTAGTCAAAAATTGATATTGTTTAATGATATTTTGTTCCTCTGTATCTAATTGTAAATCTCTTATTTGTTTACCATCCTCTAAACCTAATTTTAATTTCATAAAAATATCATATTCTATCATAGCTTCTTTTAGTCTACTCTTTTTTTCTTTTTCCAAAGAACCAATCCTTTTATTCACTGTCTCTAAATCTTTTAACATCAATTCTGTATCTAATATCTCTTTTTCTGCGATTGGATCAATATTGTTAGAAACATTTATAATATTAGGATTTTTAAAAGCACGCAATACATAAATAATAGCATCTACTTCTCTAATATGCGATAAAAATTTATTACCCAACCCCTCACCTCGATTAGCTCCTTTAACCAAACCAGCAATATCAACAAATTCAACTACTGCTGGTATAATTTTAGCAGAATGACTAAACAATGCTAATTTTTCTAATCGCTCATCAGGTACAAAAACTACACCCACATTTGGCTCAATAGTGCAAAAGGGATAATTTTGAATATCTACTTGTTTTTTGGTAATTGTTTGAAATAAAGTAGATTTACCAACATTAGGCAAACCAACTATACCTATAGATAGTTTCATTATTTATTCTATTTTATATAATGTAGCTAATTAAAAACAATACTGATTGTTAAATTCATTTTAGCACAATTACTGTTTTTTATCAAGGATTACTTAAAATATCATTGACAAAAAATTACTAAAAAAGGGAGAGATTACTCTCCCTTTTTATCGTTTGTGTTATCTAAATAGCATTTATCAATTTCCACGATTACCTCCAAAATTGCCATAGTTTCTGTTGCTTCCACGATTAAAATTCCTTCTTGAACGTTCCTCTCTTGGACGAGCTTCATTTACAATAATTTTGCGTCCTTCAAAGTCAGAACCATTCAAAGCATCAATGGCTTTTTGAGCATCTTCATCTGAAGACATCTCTACAAAACCAAATCCTTTAGAACGACCAGACATTTTGTCTACAATAATCATAACAGAAGTAACTTCACCATATTGGGAAAATAAATCTTTTAATGCATCTTCTGTGGTATCATATGATAAACTGCCAACGTATAATTTTTTAGCCATACTATAAATTCTAAATAATTATTTGCAAGCCGACTTATTTTTCTATGTATTATGTTTATAACTCCTACTTAAGAAAAATCTTACAATACTTTTATTATACTACATTTTATATTTTTTTGCAAGCCCCTACTAAATTTTAGCTTTAATATAATAATATCTAAGTATACTCCCAAATAATACAAACAATGGTTATTTAGTGTTAAGCTGTTTTGTTTTTTGACCAAAAGTATGTTTAGATAACTTAATATCTTGGTGACGAAATGTGTTTATTTTTTTATGATCTCCTGATAACAATACTTTTGGGACTTTTCAAGATATTTTTTTATTTTTTTTATTTGGATAAAAAATTGATGGTCTGGTATATTGTGGATATTCTAAATAATCACTACACGGCACAAAACTTTCCTCTTTCAAAGATTCGCTTGCACCTAAAACTCCCGGCAATAGACGTGTCACAGATTCCATTATTACCAACGCGGGAATTTCTCCCCCTGACAATACATAATTTCCAATCGAAACATTCATATCGGCTAAATATTTGATAACTCTTTCATCTATACCTTCGTATCTACCACAAATCATAATAATTCTATCTAATTTAGAAAATTTGGCTGCCATCTTTTGAGTATAAACTTTTCCTTTGGGAGTAAACACAATAACTTTTATTTTTTTATTTGTTCTTTTACTTTTTAATGGCTGTCCTACAATATCCTTTAAACATTCAAATATTGGATTGATTTTCATTAACATACCCGGACCACCACCATAGGGGCTATCATCAACACTTCTATGTTTATCAGAAGTTCAATCTCTTAAATTATGAATTTTTATTTTAACTATACCGAGTTTTATCGCTTTGTTAAAAATAGCACAAGATAAATAAGACTGAAAGCACTCAGGATATATAGTAATTATATCAAATTGTATTTTTTGTTTTTTTACCATAAAATTTTTATATTTAGATATTATTCATTAAAAACAGAAAAAATAAAAAATAATTAAATAAACAATAATTAAAAATATTGTTATTTTTGATTAAGAAAATCTATGGGATTTATATAACCATAATCCTGTGGATATTTAGGAGTATAACCAAAGCATAACCCTTTATTACCATTGTAATGACACAAAGAGTCACCATCAGGATTAGTCAAAACTGGTTTTGTTTTTACTTCAAAATGTAAATGTCTATCTATCACATTTGGTTCAAAACAACCATCTTGACCTATACGTCAATAATTACTACAACCATAACCACTGGCTCCAACCATACCTATAATATCACCTTTTTTGACAAAATCTCCTTCTTTTAACCCCTCTTGTATATTTTCTAAATGTCCATATAAAGTATATATCTTGTTTTGATTAATATTATGTTCCAAAATTATTGTATTACCAAATCCATGATCGTTTGGTCCAATATTTTGCATATAAACAACAACCCCGTCAAATACTGCCATAACTGATTCTAAATCTATTGTAGCAAAATCTACGCCTGTATGTTGTAAATAATCAGCCCCTATTTTTTGAGGACTAATAAAACTTTGTCTTATTCAACTTTTATGAATATCCACAGGATATATAAAGTTAGAATGACTATCCAAACTCGGAATTTCATCTATCACTACAACCATTGTGCCCTTATCAGCAAAATCATAAACGATTTTAGCATCATTATCTTGTAATCTCAAACACCCCCCACTAAACGAACTAGTAACTTTTACACCATTTGGGAAATAAGGAATACCATGAATAAAAAAATCTTCATAAAACTGCAATGAATAAGGCATATATACATCAACTTTTGATGAACGCAATAATGGATATTTTGCTCCTATTTTATAATATCCAGCAGGCGTACGAAACCATTTATCAGCCGGCCCTTTAGTTGCCACATCAAATTCTTGAATAATCTTTTTATTTTGTATTAAATACAACTTCATCTTTGACAAATTTATCAAAATAGCTTTTTCTTCTGGCAAAACCAAAGAAAAATATTCTTGTCGCTGAGCATCTTGCGCATCTTGACTCAATCTGCTTTCTACAGATTCCGTTATTTGTTTATGAGTATTATTTTGAATACTAATTTCTTTGATATTTACAATCATCAAAAACAATTGTTCGGCTATAACTAACAACCCAAATAATAATAACATTCAAAACAATAACTTAATATCAGATTTTTTCATTATGTATATTGTTATATATTAATAATATGATATCCAAAATTATATTATCATAAAAATAAAAAAAATAAAAGAGGAACGAGAAAATCGCTCCTCTTTGTTATCAAATTAAGAATCGTGCTACTCTCTAAAGTTGTAAATCATCGAGAGCTTTGTCTACTTCTGAACTATGTTGAGAAGCAGTATCTTGTCTTGGAGATGGATGACCCTCTCCTCCGGGAATTTTTATATTTATCCTGGCTTGATTACGGGCACCAATAATTCTTAAAATGGTTCTTATAGCTTGAATAGTTGTGCCCTGTCTTCCAATCAAATGTCCCATATCAGCAGGGTCAACATTCAAAGTTAATAAAACACCTCTCTCATCTACAGTTCTGTCAATTTTGACAGCTTCTGGTTTGGCTACAATACTTTTTACAATAGTCT
>CAYOES010000011.1:5576-11417 GCA_964403105.1 uncultured Candidatus Saccharibacteria bacterium | reverse complement strand
CGCTGAGCTAAGACGGCAACTAACTAACTTCTAAAAAATATTATATATTATGTAAGGTGCTTGGTTTCTGTTTCGAGCAACACTTCGTGAACGCTCTTCCGGGGTAAACTACGTATTTCTATTGTGTTTGATAAATCAAACACGTATTTTGAAGTTTACCCGCTGAAACTCAATACTTTGAGTTTCAGCCCGCTGAGCTAAGACGGCAACTAACTAACTTCTTAAAAATATTATATATTATGTAAAGCGCTTGACAATATTAAAATAACTAAATCTATCCTTTTCTATACCAATACTTTTAAAATAAATATCAAAATACCACAATTAGATATTACTAATTAATACTTTTTTATTTGTTAATGTGCATACAGAATCACTATTTGGTTTTTTCATACAGAACAACAAACAAATCAGAAATAATTTTATCATTAGGATCAATAGCGAGAGCTTCCAATAAAACATTACGGCAATTTTTATATTCATTATGATTTAAATAAAATCTGGCTAAATTCTTATATGATTCTAAATTATTTCTGTCATTGATAAACGCTTCTAACAGAGCTAATTCTTCTTTTTTCAGTTTATTAAGTGCTAAAGTTTTTGACGAAGAACGTACATTATTTAAATTAGAAAAAGAAATATGTTTTGTTTTTAATTTCTCTTGTTCGATAATTTTCTTTTTTTTAATATCATTTAAAGTTTTTGAGATATTATTATCTATACGTAAAACAATAATCCTAGAACGACGCAACAATTTTTCTACAAAATTAGTGAAATGTGATTCTATTGTATCTAAATACTGCATATTAATAACCTTGGATCACTTATTTTTATTATTCAGCAGTATATTGTCTTTTTGTTCAAATTCCTTTTTAATATCTTGCTGATATTTTTTATAAATATAAATTATACCAGCAACCCCGATAACTATTAAAAAAAGAAAAATAAAATCAAACATAGTAAATTTATATTATACATTAAATTTGATAACGAATAAATTTAGCAATGGTTATATTGATATTATTCTGTATATTAAAAGCCTTAAGTAAATCACCAATTGTTTTTGTATCATCTTTAATAAAGTGCTGGTTTAATAGACAAATATCTTCATATTTTTTGGCAAATTTACCTTCTAATATCTTATTACGAATATCTTCTGGTTTAGACATATCTATATCCTGCTCGAATTCTTTTTTATAGAATTCTAATTTGTCAGATGGTATATCCTCTGCCTTAACAAACTGAGGGTTCATAGCAGCTATTTGCATAGCAATATCTTTGCCTAATTGTTTTATAGAATCATTATTTATATCTATACCATTAGCGCAATCTAACTGTAACAAAACACCTACTTTATTACCATTGTGAATATACGAAACAATAATACCATTAATAGTATCTAATAAATTAAATTGTCCTATTTCAATATTTTCTCCAAATTTGGCAATAGTGCCTTTGATAACATCACTAATTGTTTCTGACTCTTTTGTTTTGGCTAATAGATCTGTGGTATCTGTTGGTCGTTGATTAAGTATTTCTTTTACTAAATTATTAGCAAGTTGTATGAACTCTTCATTTTTAGCAACAAAATCAGTTTCACAACGTAATTCTAAAATAGCACCATTTTTACCATCAGGACTTACACAGCTAACAATTACACCGTTTTTTGTTTCTCGAGAAGATTTTTTGCTCGCATTTACCAAACCCTCTTCTTTAAGAATAATTTTTGCTTGTTCTATATCATTGTTAGCTTTTTCTAAAGCTTTTTTGCACTCCATTACCGAGACTCCTGTCTCTTCGCGTAATTGTTTAATTAAATCTATTGACATAATATATTATTTATTTATTATTAAAGTATACAATTAAAAAGTAATACAATTATTTTTAAACTTGGTTTATAGTTGGATTTGTTAATATTTGTGATTTAATTTCATTAATAATTCAAGAAATAGAAGATAATGAGCTATCATTGGCTGGAATAGGATAGTCAATCAAAGTAGGATCGTCGTCATTATCTAAAATAGCAATTATAGGAATTTTACTTTTTTTAGCTTCTAATACTGCCGTTTTATTGTATCCGGGATCTACAATAAAAATCAAATCTGGCTTGCGAGTTAAAGATGTTAAACCTTCAAACTTAATTTTGAGCTTCTCTAATTCCTTCTCTTTATCTAATTGTTCTTTTTTAGTATATTTTGATAATTCTCCTGTTTCTATTTGTTGTTTTAAATCAGAATAATATTTAATCCGTTCATTAATTGCTTTGAAATTAGTTAGAAGACCACCTGTCCAGCGATTTAAAACATATGGTTGATTCAAAGAACGAGCAATATCTTGAATAAAATCTTTAGATGTAGGAAAGGCGGCAACAAACAAAATTAACCCCTTTTGATCTAATGTATTTTTTATAACTGCTATGGCTTCTTGTAACTTAAAAAAAGTAGTCTCCAAATTGATTATTTCAATATTGTTTTTAGTAGACAAAATAAAAGGAGCAGCTTTGGGATGCGTTTTAGATCGACGATGGCCATATTGTAAACCATTTTGAATCATTTCTTGTATTTTTTTCTGATCGATTTCCATTGATAAATTTTATTTATGTTTTTGTTTAATTTATTTCATTTTATCATATAATTAAAAATAAATCAAGATTAGCGCGTATTTTGTGTCTTATAATATTTTAATTCTTTTTTAATAGTATCTGGTATTAATTTTTCTAAATCTGCTGCCACTATACTCAAATCATATTGCCTAATCTGCATTTCTAACAATCTGTAATAGTACTCCATAAGTTTTTGCTCTTCCAAAGATGGTTTACTATCAATAGAATCAGATATATAATTCGCAAATTGATCAACCCCTGAAAGAGGTATTCCAATACAAAATACTGGTACTCTTTCTAAATGTGTCAAGAGGGTTTGACCATCTTTAATAGTCAAACCATATTTTATATTTTTAACATTAATAGCATTATTTTGATGAAATATTTTTTCTGTTTTATTTACAAATGTTGTGGATAATGATGACACATCATCTATAGCACAAATAGTTTTACCAGTTTTCTTTTCTACAATTAAATTGTCTACTCCATTCTTAATATCGTCAAACATTGATGTCCTTACTACTATTAATCTATCACCCAATACTTTATTTCAAACAATAGTTGTGAGAATCTCTACTGGTTCGCCTATATAATCTGTATTGGACATTTTGCCTCTTATAGTTTCAATATATCTTTTATCGTTTTTTATATCTGAATAAATACTTTCAAAACTATCCATATCTATACGACAATCATTAGTAACATTAATATTTTCCTTTTTGAGTTTTAAGGCTAACTTTTGTATCAAATTATTTAATTTTTCTATAGTTTCTTGTTTAACTACTTGCTCAAAAGATTTTGATGTTTTGTTACTTATGTTTTTGTTGTCGTTATTATTATAATAATTTGGACGATTAAATTTTTGCGATTTGTCTACCATAATAAATAGTTTAGGTCTAAGAATAATATAAAAACTAAACCAAAATATACTAATTAAACAGGTATTTTGATGATAATGGACTTTTATTTATAATAAAGGTATTGCAGTAGTATGCTATCATAATTTTGATAAAATCGCAATGGGCTTGATGGTTAAGCTCAAACACATTTGATACTCTATAGAATACTAAAAATTACGGTATTATGGAATTTTGCAATTCACAAAAAACAATTCACAGAAATTTATATATACTGGGATTAAAGAAATTCAATCAGTGTATTATAATTATATAATTCAGCAAGATCAGATTATGCTTGATAATAAAAAACCACATTTTTCTTTTATAATTAATATCTATAATCAAAAGCCTTAAATGTTATAAACACATACATGGGCTTGATTTTTATGTAAAAATAGTGTAATATAATAATTATATACAAAGATAACATATTAGCCTATAAATTATTGAATAATAATAAAGAATAATAATAAACAAAATTTTTAAATATGAAAAAAAATATACATCCAAAATACAATGACCAGTGCAAAGTAAAATGTGTCTGTGGTAGCACTTTTACAGTTGGTTCTACCAAAGACAATTTAGATATTGAAGTATGCTCAGAATGCCATCCGTTTTTCTCGGGAAAAGAAAAATTAATAGATACAGAGGGTAGGGTCAAAAAATTCCAAAGTAGAGTAACTAAGAGCACTTCGTTAAAAGACAAAGTTACTAAGAAAAAAATCAAAAAAGCTACAAGGAATAATTCAAAAAATAAAACAAAATAGTTATATATTTCAATTGTAATATAACTATTTTGGGTAATTTTGTATAAAATAATAAAAAAAATAAAAAAATAGCTTGCTATAAAAGTCAACAAATTACAGAAAGTAAATTTTAAATTTACTATAAAAACAATAAAAAAACGATTGCTAATAATTTAAAACATTAGTATGGAACAAATATGACAAACAAAATACGAACAATTATCACAAGAGCGTGAAAATATTATCCAAAAGCTGTCTGATCCTGCTATTATCAAAAATCAAGAAGAATATATAGCTATTAACCAAAAACTAAAAGAGATAGATAAATATTATTCTTTATTAAAAGAGTGAGAAAAAATTGACAAGCATTTAGAAGAAGATCAGTATATTATAGAAACAGAAATTGATGACGAAATTATTCAAGAAGCACAAACAGATGTAAACAAAAATATCAAACGATTAAACGAAATCAAAAAGGCATTGAATAATTTAGAACATACCAAAAACCAATCAGAAAATGATATAAATGATATAATTTTAGAAATTCGTGCAGGTACAGGAGGAGAAGAAGCGGCATTATTCGCTGGTGATTTGTTAAGAATGTATACACGATTTGCTGAAAAACAAAATTGAAAAGTAAGTATAATAGACGCCAATTCCACAAACCAAGAAGGCTATAAAGAAGTTATAGCAGAAATAGAAGGAAAAAATGTATATAAACTTTTAAAAAATGAAGCGGGCGTACACAGAGTTCAAAGAGTTCCTATAACAGAAAAAAATAATAGAATTCATACTTCAACAGCAACAGTAGCAGTATTACCAAAACCAAAAATGGACGAAGTTACTATAAACCCTGAGGATGTAGAGATAGAATTCTACAGATCAACAGGACATGGCGGACAAAATGTTCAAAAAGTAGAAACTGCTGTAAGATTAAAACATAAACCAACGGGTATAATTGTTCAATGTCAAACTGAACGATTCCAACGACAAAATCGAGATAGAGCTATGGCAGTATTACAAGCTAAAATTTGAGAATATGAAAAAGAAAAAGTTATTGGTAACCAAGATACGTCAAGAAAACAACAAATCGGTCAAGCAAAAAGATGCGAAAAAATCAAAACCTATAATTTTCCACAAGATAGACTAACAGACCACCGTATTGGTCAAAGCTGACACAATTTAGAAAAAATTATGCAAGGAGATATTGAAGAGATATTAAAAGAAACAATGAATGACAGTAAATTCTATAAAGACACAGATAACGACGATTTTTAATAACAATAATACAAACCAACACAACAAATCCTAAAACAAATCCCCTCTTATTCCCAAGTAAAAATATAGACTTAAAAAATATACAAGAAACAGTAGCCTAAAAAAGATACTCGAAACAAAAGCGTAAAAAATATATAATTTAGTAATAAACGAAAAGTTAATACAATTGTTACCAAAATATACATTACCAAAATATATATTACCAAAATATAAATACAATATAAATCAGAAATATACAACAATAAATAAAATATAAATAAAAATAGTTACTGACATTTACATATTCTTGGGAATATGTAAATGTTTTTTATTACTG
>CAYOES010000011.1:0-5476 GCA_964403105.1 uncultured Candidatus Saccharibacteria bacterium | reverse complement strand
GCTAGTTGGGCTAATTGGAAACTACTTTACTACGCGAGATTTCGTAAAGTAAGACTAATTGTGTTTAGTTTGTCAAAGTGGCTTTGATACGACGAATGCCAGCTGATGATGATTCTTCTTTTAGTATTGTAAAGTGTCCCAATTCTTTTGTATTATTTACATGAGGACCAGCACAAATCTCTTTGGACCAATTTCCAATATTATAAACCGTGACTTGGGGAGGATATTTTGCCGTGAACACACCTAAATAATTTTCTTTTTTTGCTTGCTCTAATGATAAGGTTTTAGATTCTATAGGCAGAGCTTGCTTAATTTTATCATTAACAATATTTTCTAAATCTTTTAATTCTTGTTCGCTTAATTTTCTTTCAAATGGAAAATCTAATCGCAAACGCCCCTCGTTTATATCTGATCCTTTTTGATAAATTGAATTGCCGAACTTCTCGCGCAAAGCTTGCAGTAATAAATGAGTTGCTGTATGTAATTTAGTTTTACGTATATTGGATTCTGTTAGAGTTATATTATGTTCTAAACCATGACCACCAAATTTGTGTTGTGCTCCAGCCCGAGATATATTTTTGTGTTTTTCAAATTCTTGCGCGAATTCACTAGTATTTACTATAACATTTTTAGCTGATGCTTCCTCAATAATCATTTCCAAAGGAAAACCAAATGATTCATATAAATAAAAAGCAGTTTTGCCATCGAGTATTTTTGGTTGTTTATCTAATATTTTATTTAGTTCTTTTAGTCCTTTTTCTAGAGTGCTTAAAAACTTATCTCTTTCTGTGTTATAAACAGATAATATATTATCGGTATTGTTTATTTCTGGATAAAAATTGTTATAAATATTTTGAACTATTATTAATAAATCTTTTTCAAAATTATCTTTTAACACAATACGTTGTTGATAATTTATAATACGACGAATAAGTCTTCGCAAGACATATCCCCTGTCAACATTAGAAGGATGTAATCCATCAGCAATCAAAAATATAGATGCTTTAAAATGATCAGCAATAATTCGGAATAATTTTTCATCATATTTTTGTGAGTTGGTATTAATATAATCTAACATAGGCATAAAAATATCTGTATTATAAATCGTATTATGGGTTGTTTGAAATTTAGGAAATTCTGTGACCAAAACCATTCTTTCTAAACCCGCTCCAGTATCTACTCCTTTTTGTTTTAATGGTGTTAAAGTTTTATTTTTATTCATATAAAATTCATTAAATACCAAATCTCATATTTCAATATTATTTACATAAATCTCTGTACAGGGACCACAAGGCCCTTCAGGTCCTACTGGACCCCAAAAATTATCCTCTTTATTACCTTTGATAAACTGTTCTTCTTTTATTCCTAATTTTTTTCAAATATCATAAGATTCTTGATCAAATGATATTTCACTATCACCCGCAAAAACAGAGATACTTAATTTTTCAACTGGAATATTCAAAACTTGTGTAACAAATTCGAAAGCCATAGGAATCATTTCTTGTTTAAAATACCCAGCGAAAGAAAAATTGCCAAGCATTTCAAACATTGTTAAATGTTTTTCATCACCAACTAAATCAATATCAATGGTACGCAAACATTTTTGAATAGTAACAATATTATTACTACCAAGAGGTTTCATAATATTGGGATGGATATCAAGGAATGGATTTTTTATACCAGAAAAATAATCTTTAAATTGCTGCATACCAGCAACAGTAAATAAAGCATTACTATCTCCTTCTGGCAATAAAGATACCCCAGGTATATGAATATGATTATAGTTTTTAAAAAATTTGAGAAATGTATCACGAACTTCAAATGACTTCATAATAATAAATTAAATACAAATTAATAAATAATATTTAGGGATAAGTTGTAATAATATACACAGTATTTAAATATGGCAGCTTAAAAAAGGGATCTATAAAAATATCTGGCTTATTTAAAGACTGCTGAGATACTATATTACTAATTTGCCCCACCAATAGACCACGTAAAAATTCTTTATTATCCAAAGATGTTACAAGAGGGTCGCCTATTTTAAATTTAGATGCATCAGAAAAGAGTGTTAATTTTAAAAATCCTTTATTATCGCGTTTGACAAGAGCTACTTCATTGGATATAGAATTGATAACACTAATATTGATATTAGGACTATATAAAGATTCTACTTTGGCATAATTATCAAAGACTTCTACTACCCTACCTACTAAAACTGAATTATCTAATGTAATATTCATACCGACTTTGACGTTATCTGCTCTCCCTTTATTTATAATAAATATTCCTGATGCGCCTTCAATATCCGAAATCAAAGCATTGGCTTGGATGGTATTATATAATTGTGGTTTTACACAAACAGATTGTAAATATAAATTATTAGCATTTAAAATTTGATTTGTTTTTAATTGATAGTATTCATTGCGAATAGTTCTAAAATGAAATAAGTCTTCTAAAAAACCTATTGGGCTCTGGATATTTTTTTGAGCATTTAGTGATGAAACATACATAGTTGTGGTAACTTTGGGGCTTCAAAAAGCTCAAAATTTTGATTTAGTAGTTAGAACACCTCAAAAAATAATAATTATAAAAAATCATACAGAATATCTTGAAAAAAAAGGTTTATAATTCTGTAATTTTTTATTATTATATACTAACATTATAGGGTAGTTTTAAGAGTTAATAAATACGGCTTCATAGCTTCAAAATTTTCTAAAATAATTCCCTCTCCCTTAACAACACTATTAACAGGATCATCTGATATATTTACTTTCAATCCTGTAGCTTTTTCTATTAATGTATCCATATCTTTTAATAAAGAAGTACCGCCTGTTAGTAAAATACCTTTTTCAATGATATCGGCTATCAATTCTGGTGGAGCTATTTCAAGTGTATCTTTAATGATTTGGACTATTGTTTGTAGAGATTCACTCATAGCTTCTCTAATTTCGCTTTCTGTTACCTTGACTTCTTTTGGCAAACCTTTGGCCAAATCTCTGCCACGAATTGTCATAGTTTCATCAGTGTTTCTTTCTAAAGCAGAACCAATAGTAATTTTTATTTTTTCAGCAGTTTGCTCGCCAATAGCCAATTTAAATTTATTGCGAACAAAATAGATTATATCGTCGTTTAGTTTATTGCCAGCAATTCTAATATTTTTAGTAACAACAATACCGCCCAAAGAAACAATACTTACTTCAGTAATACCTCCGCCAATATCAACTATTAAATTACCTCTTGCCTCATTTAGAAGAAGCCCTGCACCAATAGCTGTAGCCAAAGCTTTTTCTATTAAATATACTTCTTTGGCGCCAGCATTTCTAACTGCATCTTCAACTGCTTTACGTTCAACTTCTGTGCCCAAAGAATTTACTCCAACTATTACTTTGGGACCTAAAAAAATATTTTTTTCTTTAATTTTTTGAAACAAAAAACGTAATAATTTTTCTGTGACTTCAAAATCAGATATAACACCATTGACAATAGGTTTAATAGCGGAAATGTGACTGGGAGTTTTTCCAAGCATTGCTTCTGCTTCCTTACCAATAGCAATAATTTGATCTGTTTTTGTATTTAACGCGACAACTGCAGGCTCTTTGAGAACAATTCCTTTACCTTTGACATAAACAGAAATTTTTGTAGTGCCTAAATCTAACCCTATATTTTGGAAAAAACTATCAGATTTTTTAAAAATGTTTTGTAAAAATTGCATATTCATATATAAAATTTAATATATTTATTAGTAACTTTTGGCAAATAATCATCGACGTTTTGCTTTTTTGTGACAATAAATACACTCGCCAGATTCATTGCTTTCTATTCTATCTAATTCAAGACATCTATTACTGGCTTTTGTTTCTTGCTTTATTGCTTCTTCACATTGTTCATCTTCGCACCAAAATGCTCTAACAAACTTACCATCATTTATAGCTTTTTTGAATTCGTTATAATCGGAGACATCTATGGTTAAATCATTTTTTAATTTTCGTGATTTCTGTAATAAATCATTCTGAATATTCAAAAGTAACTCTGGAATTGTATTTAATATATCTTTGATATCAAGATTACTTTTTTCAAAATTATCTCGTCTAACAGCAGATACAACATTATTGTCTAATTCTCTTTGTCCTACTTCTAATCGCAAAGGAACTCCTTTAATTTCTCATTCATTGATTCTATATCCCAAAGTATGCTTAAAATCAACATCTAATTTAGCTTTGATACCTATAGAACTTAATTGTTTATAAATATTTTCACTAAATTGAATTATTTCTTTATTATCATTATCTGTAATTATTGGTAAAATGACAATTTGAATTGGCGCGACTTTGGGAGGTAAAATTAATCCAAAATCATCACCATGAGCTAAAATTAAACATCCAAGAGATCTAGTAGACAAACCAAAAGAATTTTGATAGACATATTGTTTTTCTCCGTTTTCGTCAATATATTGGATATTAAATACTTTGGCAAAATTATCACCTAAATCATGTGAGGTACACATTTGTATAGATTTACCATTGGGGGCAACCATTTCAATTGTATATGTATTCTTGGCACCAGCAAATTTTTCTTGTTGGCTTTTTAAACCCACATATCCAGATATAGCAAAATATTGCTCATAAAAATCTTTATATCAATTTAGAGCTTTTAAAGTCATATCCAGAGTTTCTTGGGCTGTGCGAAATGAAGTATGCCCTTCTTGTCATAAAAATTCAGTTGTTCTTAAAAAATAATAAGTCCTTTTTTCTGCCCTAAAAATATTACACCATTGATTAATTTTGTATGGTAAATCTCTATAGCTTTTAATTCACTTAGATAATGCTTTGTCAATAATAGCTTCGGAAGTGGGACGTAAAACATAGGGATCTAATAAATCTTCATCACCAATTGATTTAATCATAAAGAGCTCAGGCGCAAAACCTTTGATATGTTCTTTTTCTTTTTCAAATAAACTCATAGGAATGAATGCGGGGAAATATACATTCATAATACCATCTTCTTTAAATTGTTTGTCCAATACTTGCTGAACACTCTCTCATAAGGCATAACCCAATGGTTTTATAATCATACCACCTCTTGTTTCGGCATAATCTGCTACATCAGCTAATTTAATAACATCGTTATATCAATCAGCAATATTTTCAGATTTTTTTGTTAAATCTTTTTTATCAAATTTTGTCTCCATAATATAAAATTAAAACAAACTAATGACATCTTTTATTGTGACAATTAAAACTAAAATCATCAAAAATGCAAAGCCTCCTATTGTAGCATAATTTTCGAATTTTTTATTTAACGCAGATCCTTTAATTTGTTCAAATAATAAAAATAATAATTTACCACCATCAAGCGCTGGAATAGGCAATAAATTCATAAAAGCTAAATTTATAGATAAGGAGGCCATAAATGCAAAGAAAAAGCCACTTCCCATTTTTGATATTTTTTGAGTTAAAACAGCTATACCAACTGG
>CAYOES010000010.1:0-11618 GCA_964403105.1 uncultured Candidatus Saccharibacteria bacterium | reverse complement strand
ATTATTAGCCACTAAACGAGGGAACAATCAACATAATACAATATAACAAATACTACAATGGGAAATATAACAATAACACAATAATAATAAATAAGCATAAGAGTAAATATAATCAATACTGTAATGGAAAATATAACAATCAAATAATAACAAATATAAGAGTAAATATAACAAATACTATGATGGAGAATATAATAAAAAAAATAACAAATAAGATCAAATATAATACAGGCCAATAATAGATTAAATAAGGGAAAATAAAACAATACAAAATAAGGAAATGAGAAGAGCAAATAGAATCAATACTACGATGGAGAATATAACAATAAAAAATAAATAAGTATAAAAGCAAATATATAATTAATGCTACGATGGAGAATATAACAATAACACAATAATAATAAACAAATATAAGAGTAAATATAATCAATACTGTAATGGAAAATATAACAATAACATAATAACAAATATAAGAGTAAATATAATTAATGCTACGATGGAAAATATAACAATAAAAAAAATACCTCAAACAACTACGTCTACTGAAGGTAATATAAAGCCCCAAAATATTTCGCCAGATAAACAGCCTCTAACACAATCCAAAAACATAGAAACAACACAACAAGTACAAACTAAAATTAAAGTACAACCTGCATATAAAGACAATGGATCTACGTCCCAATACGCCCAAAATGACAACACCGAAACACAAGCAACTCAAGAAAATGACGAGCTAACAACTCGTGCCTTTGCTCAGGGTATGAATATATCTTGGCTTATTCTATGTGTAACCATAGCTATTATAAAAGATATATTTGAAATTATTATTGGGTTCATACCAATAGGGGATCTAGCAAGTTTTATTCTTAGTTTACCATTAGCATTAATTTTGGGCTTATTTTTACAATTAGCAGGCAAAAAAAATAAATTTAATAGTTTAAAAGCAGCTTTCCAGAGTATTATAAAAATACTTATGCAAGTAGTTGATATTGTACCTATAGTATCTATTATTCCTTTAAGTACAATATTAGTAATATGATCTTTTGCTAGTAAAAAAGATAGCAAAAAAACAGAGCAAACCACAAGTAAAATTAAAATGGCAACGCAGTTCGCTGGTAGTAAAGGCAAGGCAGCAAATAAAGCACAAAATGTTTTGAGCAAAATAGCTTCAAAAATTTAATAAATAAATTATATTTAAATAAATTATATGATGCACAATATATGAACAAAAAATTTTTATATTCTTTTAATATCTTTAATTATATTAAGCATTTTTACTACAAATATTAAAGCAGATTATTATGTAGAAAAACCAAAAGATTATATTTTTGAGGTAGGTATACCTGGGATAGTAGCTGCTGGGACAAAACTAAGTGTAAAAGGTTTACCGAATATGTTATTAAAGGCTATTTTTTGGCTATATATTGCCGGAGCTATCATTGCTTTTATATCTTTAATTATAGCTGGGTTTAACTATATGTTTAGTGGTGGCAATGCTTCCAAAACAAAAAAAGCCATTGACCAAATTAAGCAAGCCTTTATTGGTTTATTTATTTTGCTCGGAGCATATACTATTTTATATACTATCAACCCTGATTTAGTAGTTATACCAACTAATTTATTTGGAGCACCACCATATTTAGAGCAATTAAATGTACCATCAGATATGAATGAAGAAGCGGCCCGAGAAATTTTGATAGAAGGTTATGACTATAATGAAGTAGAAGATAATTTGGTAGATCAAATTAAAGATGATCTGCGAACACGTAGCGATATCGCCATGGATGGAGATGTAATCAAAGATTTAGATAATCAAAAATTAAACCCCTTAATATTACAAGTTATTGATTTTGCTATGAATAATTGGGACAAGCCAAGTAATTGTGGACAATTAATTGTCGGCCCTGGTGTGGCTGGACATGTTAAAAACACAGATGTGTATGGTCCTAATTATCAATCTTGCCATGACTTAGGTATGGCAATTGATTTTGAAATACCGGGTATTGATGAACCTTGGGGACAAAAAAGCGATACAAAAATTGAATGTCAAGCTTCTTTACAAAGCGCACTCAAAAAATCAACATTTTATGGCGCAATTACAATACTAGATGAGCAAACTCATATACATATTCAAACAGCAGATTGCCTGTACTACTAAGTTTTGAAATTGATGTTGGTGAATACAGAAAAAGTAATATTGATTATCAATATTACTTTTTTATGTTTTGGATAGTAAATACAACAAAATTTATTCTCGATATTTTATAACCACATATCTATTAGGAGGAGTCCCTTCTGATTCGCTAATAAGATCAGGGTATAAGGCAATCTCAGAATGGATTAATCGTCTATCTCGAGCATTCATAGGGTCCATCCGCACTGGAGTTTTTAACACCAACACTCTGTGGGCGGCTTTTTTGGCTAATTCTTTAAGAGCAAAATTTTTTTCTGTACGATAATTATTAATATCTATCTCCACAAACCAACGATCTATAGTATGAGACCTAATAATAGATCCGATAACATTTTCTAAGGCATCTAATATTTCCCCACCTCTACCAATAAAAATAGAAGCAGGGGTAATCTCAGCAGTAATTACAAATTTTTTCTCAGTCTCATTTTTAGTTACTTCTAATTGTAAATCATTTACTTTGGCATTTTGGAAAATAGTAGTTAGTACTTGTTTAATAATATCTTCTATATCCATAGTATGAAATTTAATAAACAATAATATTAATATATTAATTAGGGGGCTGGGCTGTCTAATGTTTTGTCAATTGGGACAGATAATGACATTCTAAAATGCTTTTGAATATATATACTTTGAATGATACCTATAATAGTTAAAACGATCCAATACAAAAATATAATGGATGGCAATTGTTGATATAAACTAATAAGTATTATGGGCATAATAATAGTAATAATAAGTAAAGAATTTCTTTGTGGATCATGGGGGTTAGAATTACGTCACATTATAAAACCTTGAACTAATTGAGTCAAAGCTGCTATAATTGCTAATAGCAAACTCCCTTGCTGTAAATTAATTGTGTTTAAAAATAAATAATTAATTGACGTTGTGGCGCGTAATGGTTGATATAAGTAATATGTGAAAGTTGGTTTAACAACAATAGCAAATACATTATATAAAGCTAAAATAATGAATATTTGGGCTATAGAAAAAATAATAGTAAAGCTAGGATTTAATTTATATTGTTTATATATAGATAATAATTCTTGGGATTGCTTTTGATAATCTTTGGCATATTCTTTTTGAATTCTTTTGATTTCTGGCTGTATTTTGGCCATTATTTTTTGGTTAGTCTCATTTTTAGTAAACATCGGCCAGAGTAACAAACGTATTAGTGCAGTTAGTAATATGACACTAATACCTAAATCATTAAATAAATTATAAAATATAATAAGCAAATTAAATAAGGGTTGGTAAATTAAAAGTTTGAACATATATAGTATTTAATAAAGAACTTTGGCTTTTTGGAGCGTGTTCTCTAAATCATTTTTTAAATTAGAAAAATGTATATTAACAATATTTTTTTTAGGTAAGATAACCACATCGAATCCTTTGTTTATATGTTGTCGATTACTCATAATAATATTACTAATAACTCTTTTAATATAATTACGTTTCACAGCTAAGGGGGAAATTTTACGGCTTACAATCAATCCAAAACGTGATGTGCCCATATTATTTTCAATAAATTTAACTGATAAAAATTGACCATGAGCTATATTGGGAGAAGACAACACTCGACTAAAATTTTTTTGTCCCTTCAATCTATATTGTTGTGATAACATATATAATAAAAAATTAAGAAACAGTTAGTTTGTATCTTCCTTTATTTTTACGCCTGTTAATTATCTTTTTACCAGCAGTACTTGATTTGCGTTTCAAAAAACCATGGGTTCTTGCCCGTTTTATTTTTTTCGGCTGATATGTTCTTTTAGTAGACATATTATATATTTAAATTAAATAATTAAGCATTTAATATATATAAATATACTATCATATTTTAAATTAGATAGCAAGGGGTTTGATATTTACCATTTTAGTATTAAACACCACAACATATATAACAACAAAAAATATTTGTTTATATATAATATAATTTTTCAAAAATACAAATTTTTACATATTTTGTCGTTATAGTTATTTACTTAGTTTTTCACAGCTTTCCACAGCTTATGCACAAGAATATAATAATTATCAACTAACAAGACTTGCAAAAAAATCAAAAAACAGGTATAATAATACATAATCATAAATAACTATAAATAGAATAAATATCACAATATGACTCATGACAATTTTAATGATTTATGAAATACAATTTTAAATGAAATAGCTCTCACAGTATCAAATGCTAATTTTAATACATGATTTAAAAATACAGCTATATTAGATAAAAATAATAAAACCATAACTATTGGCACTAATTCTAATTTTACCAAAGAATGACTCCAGCAAAAATATCATAATTTTATCGTCCAGGCTGTAAATCATGTATGCCCAGATATTTCTGAAATTAAATATGTTGTAACAAGTACCAACCAAATACAAAACGCTAATAATATTCAAACTATAAAAACTACAAACTTATCATCCAACAAACATACCAAACTAAATCAAGTAAATATTGCAACAGAAAATTTATTACAATCCTCGCCAGACCCCAAAACAAATTTAAACCCTAAATATCAATTTGAGAATTTTATTGTTGGTGCATATAATGAACTTGCCCATGCAGCTGCTTGCGCAGTAATAGAAAATTTAGGAACAAAATATAATCCTTTGTTTATATATGGGGGAGTGGGTTTAGGAAAAACACATTTAATACATGCCACAGGTAATGCAATAACAAAACACTACAAAAATAAAAAAATATATTATACTAGCTCAGAAGCCCTAACCAATAAAATCATCAAAGCTATTAGAAATGGGACTATTACTGATATAAAAGAAGAGTACAAACAAATTGATTGTCTTTTGATAGACGATATACAATTTATTGCCAATAAAGACAAAACCCAAGAAGAAATTTTCCATATATTTAATGCCTTGTATGAACATAATAAACAAATTATTTTCACATCTGATCGCCCACCCAAATCCATTATAGGCATTGAGGAAAGATTGCGCTCACGTTTTGAAGGGGGTATGATTGCTGATATTAGTGCACCAGATTACGAAACACGTATGGCTATTTTGATTAGCAAAACCAAAGCAAAAAATATTGTTTTACCAAATAATATTTTAGAATATATAGCTCAAAATATCACAACAAATATTCGTGAATTAGAAGGTTCGTTAAATACTATTTTAATTCGATACCAAATTAAAAACCAAATCCCGGACTTAGACGAAGTAAAACAGTTATTGTTAGATTATATCCAAAAACCAACCAAAATATTATCACCTAATATTATTATTAAAGAAGTGGCAACATTTTATAATATAGCCGAAGATGATTTAAAAAGTGGCTCACGTAGACAAGATATTATTAAAGCACGACAGGTGGCAATGTATTTATTACGTAATATTATGAAATGTTCTTATCCTACTATAGGTTCTTATTTTAAAAATAAAGACCATACAACGGTTATGCATTCTTATGATAAAATTACTCAGAGTATAAAAAACAACCCAGGTTTGGCTCAGGAAATTTATACTCTTACTGAACGTATTATGAATTCAAATGTATAAAACAGATAATATAACTAGTGGAAAACTATATAATTATAATAGGGAAAACTTTATTATAACTAATATAATATAATACCAGATAATTGACATTTAAAAATAAATATTATATACTATTATAATTATAAATATATTATACACATATTTATACAATGTTTTACACTAAAGTAAACACGAAAAAATATAATAAAACCAAGAGATAATATAATATTTACACTTTTCAACATATATAACAATAATAACAAATTTATTAATTAATTTATATATAATATAATACGTCGATGGGAAATAAATTTTATATAAAAATATTTAATTCTTAATAAATTATAAATTAAACTCAAATTATATAACTAATACAATATATTGTTCCTTTAATAAATTAAACTCACAATATATAACAAATACAATATAATTTTCGTTTAATAAATAAACTCAAATTATATAACTAATACAATATATTGTTCCTTTAATAAATTAAACTCACAATATGAAATTCACATGTTTAATAGAAAATTTAAAAAAAGGTATTTCTATAAGTGAAAAAATTACTAGTCAAAATATTACCCTCCCTATATTATCTTATATTTTATTAACCACAGATACTAATAAATTAAAAATTTCAGCTACTGATTTAGAACTTGGATTAAATTATTTTATTCCTGGCAAAGTTGAAGAAAAAGGTTCAGTTTTAATACCATCAAGAATTTTTGCTAATATAATTAATAATTTTGAAGGAGATAAAATTACATTAGAAGTACAAGATAATAAATTAACTATTCAGAATGACAAAACACATTTAGTAATACAAGGAGGTAGTGAAGAAGAATTTCCAATTATTCCAAATATTGATGCAGCACAATTTATAGAAATAAATAGTAAAGATTTACTAATATCATTGAATCAAGTATTACGTAGCGCAGGGGCAGGGTTGAGTAAACCAGAATTAAATAGTGTGTATTGTTATCAACAAGATAAAGATTTATATTTTGTAACTACCGACACCTTTCGTCTGAGTGAAAAGAAGATACTAAAAAATAAATATCAAGAAAATTCTATTAATAATATCAATGTTATTATTCCTATTAAAACAGCACAAGAGTTGTCAAGAATTTTACAAAGTATAGAAGAATCTATGGTTAAAATATTTATTGGGAATAATCAAATATTTTTTGATTTATCATCTGCCAACTTGATTTCTCGGCTTATAGAAGGAGAGTATATTCAATATAAAAATATTATTCCTAATAGTTTTGATACAGAAGGATTGTTTAATAAAAAAGAATTACAAGAGGCTATTAAACTTGTTAGTTTGTTTAGTAGTAAAGTTAATGATATTTGTTTAGAGACGAATATCCAATCAAAAGAGCTTATAATAAAAAGCCAAGAAGTGACTATTGGTCAAGGTATATACAAAATTGCCGGTAATCTTACAGGTGAAGATTTAACTATCAATTTTAATTATCGATATTTATTAGATGGACTAGAATCTATACAAGGAGATAAGGTTTGAATAGGGTTAAACCAAGATCGTCCTTTGGTATTCAAAGATCCGGACGATACAACTTATTTGTATATTACTGCTCCAATTAAACTTTAGTATTAGTATAAGTAAATATACAAATTCAACCAGATGTATTTGATATATTATTTAAAATAATTTTTGCCGCACCATTTATAATTATTAAATTTATATTTTATGGGTAGTTTTACGCCGATCAGATTTACAATTAATAAAAAAATTAAATCATTAGGGCTATCTCCGTTTATAAAAGAGGTACAAGTAAAAGCGCAGGTAGAGGCTTTTCTTAATAATTATATATCACGAGGTGATGTTTTTTTTGTTGCTTTTAAAAACAATAATATATATTTACAATGTTCTAATAATATTATTGCCAATGAGATGAGATATACGATAGAGCCGTTGAAAGATTATGTATTACAAAATTGTAAATCAATTAGAATACATAATATTTATATTCAAACTAAAAACACCTTTAAGTCGTAGTATGATTAGCAAAAGTGTATGGCAAACACATAAATTAGCAGATAAGATAGCAAAAGATATTTTAAATAAAAGATTATATTATACTAATAATAGGAGGCAAGCTGTTATTGTATTATTGATAGGCTCGTTAGGTACGGGGAAAACTGAATTCACAAAAGGATTAGCAAGGGCATTGCATATTAAGGCCAAAATTTTAAGTCCTACTTTTCTAATTATGCGCAAATATAATCATTTTTATCATTTGGATTGTTATAGATTATTACCGCGCCCCGAGGAAACATTAAAAGCATTGGCTGTCGATGAAGTTGTTAATAATTCCCAAAATATTGTTGTTATAGAATGAGCTGAAAATATAAAATGATTAAAACAATATTATACTATCAATATTTATTTTAAAACAATAAATAAACATAGCACTTGGCGAGATATTAAAGTAAAGTATAATAAACCCCAAAATGTTTAAGTTTAATTAATATTAGATAAACGTTTGTTATGTTAAATGATGATATTCAAAGAGAACAAAAACTAAAAGATATTTTTGATGATGCCAGAGAACGTAATACTCAAGCCAAAGCACGTTCACTCGGTTTGCCATATTTAGATCTTAAAAAAGAAAATATAGAGCCAGTAGCCTTAGAATTAGTGGACGAAGTCGTGGCTAGAAATGCTTTAATAGTTCCTTTTCAAAAGCAAGGAGATATTGTCGCAGTAGGGGTATTTGATCCTAATAATGCAGATACTATTAATGTTATTTCTCAATTAAAAAATCAACATTTTGATGTACGGGTTTTTGTAGTATCTAAAACCAGCTTAGATTTTGCTTTTGATAAGTATAAATTAGTACCTCCTAAAAGAGAACAAATTTCTGATTTTATAAATGTTACTAATTTTGTACCAATTAATTTTAGAGATTTAAACGAATATTTAGCTCAGATAGATTCTTCTAATGTAACTAAAATATTATCACTTATTTTAAAATCCGCCATAGAAATTGATGCGTCTGATATACATATTGATGCGTTAGAAAAAGAATGCTTGATTAGATTTCGTATAGATGGTATTTTGTTTGATGTAGGTAAAATTTCTACTGCTGTATATAAAGGTATAAGGGATAGAATTAAATTACTAGCAAGCATTAAATTAAATGTGCAAAATGCTTCTCAAGATGGTAGATTTACCATTCAAAATAAGGCTATATTATTTGAGGCCCGTGTTTCAACAATCCCAGGGCCTTATGGAGAATTTATAGCTATTAGATTATTAAATCCTGAAAGGATGTCGTTTGATTTACAAAGTTTAGGGTTAGGCCTTGATAATGTGAAATTGATTAATAGTTTGTTGTCTACTCCAGCAGGTATGATTTTGGCAACCGGACCTACAGGATCAGGGAAAACTACAACTTTGTATGCTTTGTTAAAAAGGAAAATATCTCCCGGGATAAATATTATTACTATTGAAGATCCTATCGAATATAAACTAAAAGGGATAAATCAAACACAGGTTGATGAAGAAAAAGGTTATGATTTTCCAAATGGGTTGCGAGCTATTGTGCGTCAAGACCCAGATGTAATTATGGTAGGAGAAATTCGTGATCAAGAAACTGCCGAGATGGCAGTACAGTCATCTTTAACAGGGCATTTAGTTTTTTCTACTTTACATACTAATGAAGCATCTGGAGCAATATCTAGACTCATAGAAATGGGTGTAGATAGAGACATTATCCCTGATGCTTTAAAACTAATTATTGCCCAGAGACTAGTAAGAAAATTATGCCCTTATTGTAAAGAAAAATATAAACCATCTGCAGAAATAGTCCAAAATATAAAGGATACATTATCGATATTATCACCAAGGGCCGGGATACAAATTCCGAACATTATTACAGAATTGTACAGAGCCAAAGGTTGTGAAAAATGTAATTGGCTTGGTTATAAAGGGCAAACAGGATTATTTGAATTATTATTTGTGAATTCAGATATAGCTGATTTGGTACGACATAACGCTAGTATTGATGAAATACGCGAGAAAGCAATTTCGTTAGGTATGGTACCATTGTTTCATGCAGGTTTGTTAGAAGTTTTACAAGGCAATACGAGTTTAGAAGAAATAACTCGGGTGGCAGGAGATATTGATTATGTGAAATTGATGTTTGCTAAAATTTTAGACCAAACTTTGACTCGGGGTATTGTGATTGATAGCAAAGAAATATCATTAGTAGCAAAAATGATAAATAATTTGTCATTGTTGGAAACAAAAATTCGTGATATTAAAATTGCTGATGGGTTTGATTTAATTTTTGCGCTCGCTTTAATATATCGGGCATCTGATATTCATATAGAACCCACAGATCAACAAATAGTTGTAAGATATCGTATAGACGGAGTGTTGGAAGATAAATTAAAATTGCCCAAAGAACTACATAAATTATATATTCAGCATATTAAAAATTTAGCAGGATTGAATGTGCAAGTTACTGATATAGTTCAAGAAGGAAGGTTCAAGGTCACTGAAGAAGGCAAGGGTGATAGAGATTGCCGGGTGTCTATTATACCTAGTGGTTATGGAGAGACAGTAGTATTGCGTATTTTAGAATCTAATATTACAACAAAATCATTAATAGATTTGGGTATGTTACCAGAATTTGAGCATGATATAAAACAATCTATTAGTATGCCCTCAGGTATTGTTATTAGTTGTGGTCCTACTTCAGCAGGTAAAACTACTACAATGTATTCAATTTTATCTCTTTTGAATAGCCCGCGTATTAAAATTATGACGGTTGAAGATCCTATAGAATATAGATTACCTGGCGTGGTGCAAACACAGGTTAACGAAACATCAGGATACACATTTTCTGTGGCATTAAGAAGTTTTTTGCGCCAAAATCCAAACATTATTTTAGTAGGGGAAATTCGCGACGAAGAAACTGCAAAAATTGCTATACAAGCATCTTTGACTGGGCATTTAATTCTTTCTACTTTACATACTAAAGATACTGCGACTGCTATATCTCGACTTACGAATTTTCAGATCTCTTATTCAGATATAGCTGCGAGTTTGAATACTTTGATTGCCCAGAGACTAATAAGAAAATTATGTCCTTATTGCAAAAAAGAAATATCTATACCAGATAATATATTGCAAAGTATTACATCAGAATATAATAAGTTATCTCCTAATTTACGTCAGAGATTTGGTAAATATTTTGATGTAAAAATTGGCAATAAAACAAAAATGATATATGAACCAGTAGGGTGTGAAAAATGTAATTATACTGGGTTTTGGGGGCAAAGTGGTATTTTTGAAATTTTGATTATAGATGAAGAATTAAGAAACATTATAGTCAAAGGAGCTGATATAAATATATTACAGAAAGAAGTACAAAAAAGAACTTTAACTTTGAAACAAGATGGGATCATTAAAGTATTACAAGGTGTTACTAACTGAGAAGAATTAGAACGAGTAGTAGGAGATATTGTAAAATTTGGATAGATATTATATTTTGATGTCTTTTCTTAGATATTTATGTTCTTTTGATTATATTAGGGTGTTTATTATATTTTGGTGTGCCTCTTAGTTGTTTTTTTAGATATTTTTGATGTTCCTCTTGGTTGTTTCTTCTTAGATATGTTTGCCCTTTTGCTGATATTAAAGTATTTATTATATTTTTGGTGTTCCTCTTGGTTGTTTCTTCTTAGATATGTTTGCCCTTTTGCTGATATTAAAGTATTTATTATATTTTGATGTTCCTCTTAGTTGTTTTTTCTTAGATATTTATGTTCTTTTGATTATATTAGGGTGTTTATTATATTTTTGGTGTTCCTCTTAGTTGTTTTTTCTTAGATATTTATGTTCTTTTGATTATATTAGGGTGTTTATTATATTTTTGGTGTT
>CAYOES010000009.1:0-12314 GCA_964403105.1 uncultured Candidatus Saccharibacteria bacterium | reverse complement strand
ATTCAAGGTAGTTGTCGGTCCAGCGCTGGGGGTGAATGGTTATCATGGCTTTACTGGGAAACCGATTCTCGTTAACGGCCTTAATGATATCGTTAGTTGTTCTAAAAACCAAGCCCTGTTCAATCCACTTTTGTTGCTGCGGTACCCTATCGCGAACAGAATATTTAAATCCATCCCAACGCCTGCCGGTATCGGTAAGGTAAAACACCTCGTTAAAATCGATGTCAAAATATGGTTCACCAATAATACCTAGTTTACGGTAATCGTATTTATACCAGATTTCTTTATTATCCCACGGCGAGCGTGGGCTACCATGCATACAAATGGTTTTAACTGGGTATATTTTCCGAAACTCTTCCAAATTCTCACAAAACTCATTATATGCAACATCTATTAATTCTTCTCTTTTTCTTTCGCTTAACTTTTCACTTTTCACTTTTAACTTTACACTTGCCGTGTCCATCGTCTCGTAGTGATACCCAATTTCATGGCCTAAATCGGCTATTTTTTTTATAATTTCAACATCAAAACTTTCAGGAACCATTCTGAAGTAGTATGTTCCTTGAATTCCTAATTCATTTTCAATTATTGCAGTTGCAAGAGAATTCAGCGGTTTAAGGTCTACGTCGTGGCGAAGGATGATAATTTTTTTTTCTAAAACCCCAAAACTATTTTGAAATGTGAGAAATAAACGGCCACCATTTATAAGTGATTTTAATAAATTTTTAATACTATTATAATTAAAATCATTCATTTATTAACCCTCAATAACATTACTAATATTGTTTATAAAAATAGAATTCAAATTTCCGACACCCGTTTTACAAAACGATTTTTTATCCATTTCTTTAATAATTGAAATTTTATCTAAAAATGAATCAGGGTTAGAATAAAAAATGCCTCCAAAATCATCACCTAAAAATTTATTTACACTACCATAATCAGTTGTAATTACAGGTACACCACAAGCCCGTGCTTCTAGTATTGAAAGGGGCAAACCTATTGAACTATTTGGTTCAATAACTGGAAAAACATAACAATCCGATAGTTGATAAATTTCCTGAATATTTTCAATATATCTATCTATTATGATAATTCCACTTTCTTCCAATTCTTCTCTAATCGAACTAGGTCCCCTTGAATCTATTGGGGTAGAACTACTTGCTACAACAACAACTTGGTTCCCTGCTTTCTGGAGTCTAATAATGCTTTTTAAATTTCTACCTTCATTTAAGTGCCCCATATGAGAAATAACAAATGCATTACTATTTATTCCATATTTTTTCCTTAATATTAACTTTTCATTCGTGTTTTCAATAGGTTTAAATTTATTTAAATCGGTAAATAAGGGAAGTAATTCATTTTTTATATTCAAGTTATTAAGCATATTTTGAAGTAAAGGTGAAGGTGTTAAAACAATTTTTGGTTTAATTAAGAGTATAAATATTTTTTGCCACCATTTGATAGGCTTTGGTTGCATAGCCAATAAAATTGATTTTGCAGAACGTTTATAATTAGACAAGACAAAGTGCCTAATAAAACTTGCAAATGTCGAGGAAGCAAACGGAAAATAAATTATAACATCAGGACTAAATAAATTTATTTCCTTTTTTAACTGAAAACTTAAGAATAGTTTATTTGTTTTGATTTTAAAATAATTTGAAAAATTATCAGGTCCATATCTACAAATTACCTTTATATCATAACGGTTTTTTAAGTTATCAAATAATTGGTAAACAGTTTTTTTTATTCCTTCGTCATATGGAGGATTAATATACTCAGTGATTAATAAAACTTTTTTCATGACCTATTTATACTATTTAATTCTCTGGCTTTTTCTAAAGAAAGACAATTTACATTTATTAAATCGCTTTGTTTCAATACTATAGGAATCTGTTCATTCCTAAAACGATCACTCATTTTGTCAATTGAATCAAAAAGGTAACCTTCAAGTGGAATACCCCATATGTTTGCTCGAATTCTTTCTAAAGTAATGAATAATAAACCTTTTAATGCATTAATAAAACCAGGCTTACGTAGAAAACCTACATCAATATCAGAACTTCCCTTTAATTCACCCCTTGCAATACTTCCATAAACTGCGCAATATGCAATACAATTAGAATCTTCAGTCCTTTTTTTTAAATTATTCAAATAATTAAAAATCTTTTTTTTTTGAACTTGCCAAAGCAACAAGCGATGAACTAAAATAACCGTAATGGGGCAATTTATTATCCAATTAATTGTATGTGCAATTAAAAAGGCAATGAAAAAACGAAAACCAATAGGGTTTAGTTCAAGTAAAAAAAATATGATAACACAAAATACAGAAGTAAAGGACAACTTATATATTTTTTCAGTTATATCAGAATTCCAAATACCCTGAAAAAACCAATTAGAGAAAAGAAGTGACCATCTCAATATTTTATTTTGTCGAATTTTATTACGGAAACCTTTCATCTATAAAAAATTTTGTTTTTTAATGTTATTAACGTTTCATCAATTTTTCCATTATTATTAATTATATCAAAACCAAGATCTTTAGCAAGAATATCATATACTCTTAATTTAACAGAAAGGTTAGGGTCATGCAATGTATCCAATTTTCTTTGCCTAATTATAGATTCATCAACCATAATAACAAATACTTTTGTTGACGATGGCATTAAACTTAAAAAAAGACGACCAATAATGGTTTTATGTAAGTTTAAATGGCGAGTACTTACCATTAAATCAGCAAGTGTGTCTAATACAAATCTGTCGTACAAAATTACTCCATTATTTTTCTTTCTAAAAAGTAATGTGATTCTCAAGTCAAAATATTGCAAAATAGGGAAAACGAAAGAAACTAGTTTTGAACGGGAAAAATCGTGATAACCATATTTTACCCCATCCTTAACAAAATACTTTGTATAACCCATTAATCTGCAATAAGCCATTAAGGGTTTTGAAAATATTTTAGGTGAACGTATCCATACAGTTGTAGTTTTTATTCCTCTATTACGGAATTCATTCTTAATAGCATCTAATAAAGTTGATTTACCAGAACCGTCGGGACCAGTTAAATAGATATTCATAGTTCACTATAAACAGATTCTATTTTTTTATTTATTTCATCTATGGAATATCTTAAAATTGAATTGACGCAAACTTCTGAATCAAATTGGTATTCATACAAAGCCCTCTCTATTATTTTTGAAATCGCTATATTATCCTCTTGTTCAATAATAAATCCATTTATTCCGTTTTTAATAACATCTTCAACATCTCCAACCTTATTAGCAATAACAGGGACTCCACAAGCTAAACTTTCTTTTATTGACAAAGGACTGCCCTCATTATGAGAGTACAATATTGTTACATCGGCAGCATTTATCCATAAAGGTAATTCCTGTCTCATTATTGCACCAACTAACATAACGCTTTTCTCTAAATTATTATTTTTTACTAATTGTCTAATTTCATTTAGTTGAACTCCATCTCCTATTATTATTAATCTTGATTTTGAATAATTGGTGTTAACATGTTTAAAGGCAATAATTATGTCATAAATTCGTTTAGGGGGTTCTATACGTCCTATATACATTAGTATTTTTGATTCTTTATCCAATCCAAGAAGTTCTCTACATTGATTTTTATCGATTATTTTAAAAACGCTTGTATTAACTCCTGTTGGTAATACTCTAATTTTAGTTTTTATCCAAGGATAAATTGATATGTAAAACTGTTCAGTAATTCTATCAGTTGAGATTACAATATCAACCTTTTTTAAAGCAATATATTCAAGTAAATTATAAATACTTCGTATTAGTAATCCTTTACGGCTATTAACCGTGCGCATTTGTTGACCGTGTAAAGTTAAAACCGTAGGGTTTCTTCTAAACCAAGCAAATACCGCTAAGTGATCTGGTCTATGTGCATGAATTATTGTGTTTTTTGGAATTGCAACAAAGAAAGACTTTATAAATAGCGCTATTAAAAAACGATTTGTAGAAGATGGATTTTTTTGAATTTCTTTATAAACTAGATTTTTTTGTTTCTTAAAAAAATAAATTTTACCAATAAAATAAATATTATGATTATTATTTAGTAAGTAAGTTATTAAATCATAAATATAACCTGAAATACCCCCAATGGCTTTAGACTCTCTTACTCCTTTTTCGTCTGTATAGCTATATGAGCCAATATGGCAAATGTTCATACTATTTAAATCTATTTTGGTAATCGGGGTTGTTTTTTATTATGCTATGGCTGTCAGGATAATTCTCTATGAACCACACTAAAAATGTTGTAAAATCTATTTTATCCAATAATAATTTTTGCCTCTTCTCTTGCCATATTAACTTAATATCATCACTTTTGATCCATTCCAATGCTATTTCAAATGCTTTTTCCAAATCGCTGATTCTTAGACCTAACTTATAGTTTTTTTCTTGGTCAATTAGATAGCCACGTTTTGCTTCTTGAATATTTATCCATGGTACGCCCAAAACTCCAGCCTCTGATGCAGTAGTAGTACCCTCTCCAATGTACAATGTACAATAAGATAGTAAATGAATATATTGAGAAGGATGAATTTTTAACTTATATTCTATAAATTCTGGGCCAAGTTCTTTTTCAGTACACGAAATAAACACCCTTGCATATTTGCTTAATTCCTTAACATAATATAATATTTTCTCATAATCTTGATCTGCTTTTGATTTTAAGCCAATATCGTGCGAAGCATTTAATGCTGAAAATCGAAGCAAAACAATTTTTTCATCTGATTTTAAACTTAACTCGTTTAAAATGTTTCCATTAGGTAAAAAACGTGAGGGATGTAAATATGCTAATTCTTTATAACTTTTAATGGGTATATGTTTTTGTGATGGTATTCTTTTATAAAAACAGTCAGGGGTTATTATTGATTGAAAAAAAGGTGCTGCGAAAAAGTTGTTTAACCATGCAGTTTCTGTGTCAGTAAATCCAATTCTTTTTGATTTTGTAAGAAAAGCAGGGATACCTGCATAAACAGAAGTAGCAGAAAAAATTAAATCTATATTGTTTTGAATTAATAATTTTCTTACAAAAAAAATAGTCTTAAATATTTTCAATATTTTAAAAAAAGTTGAACGAGGATGTTTATTTACCTTAAAGTATTTAAAGCCCATTCCCTTTAACAAAACTTCTTCAATACATTCTTTTTCAAATAAGATAAAAATTACGTTTGTATCATTTCTTTTTAATTTTTGTGCTAATGGATAATACATTTGTGGTTCAACAGGGTGATATACAAAAAAAGCTATGTTCATTTTTGTTCTGAAATTTTAGTTAATAAATTAGAAATCTTTACAATCTCATTTTTCTTTACAGCTTTGTGTAAAGGTATCGTCAAAATTTTTTTTGCTATTGACTCTGCACAAGGACAATTCTTTTCATACCCAAAATTAATTGCCCAAACTAATGAATTTTCAAAATGCTTACCAACTTCAACACCATTGCTAAGAAAAATGTTATATACCTTATCCCTTTCTTCTAATAGTAATGGAAATATATATGCATTATAATCTTTAATATTGATTTCCTTATGATAATTTGATATAAATTCTTTTAAATTATTTTTATTAATTTCTAATAATTTTGAAATTTGAAAATTACTATTACTTAGTAATTTTAATCCTATTCTGCTACCTTTTGATTCTTTAAATGAAAATTTATCAATAAAATCGAATTTATTATCTAATAATTTGCCTAACTTTCTAGTAAATATTCCATATAATGGCCGTTTCATTACAATCGAGTAAAATAATAACTTAATCCATATTATAACTTCCTTAATAAAACTTTCATTTTTTAGCAAATTATATTTATCATTAAATAAAGGAAATTTCTCAGGAGAATTTATAATAACTCCTCCTCCAGTTCCAATAGGAGGAAATTTACCTAAACCAAAAGAAAAAATTGAAGCATCACCAAGTGTGCCGCAATATACTCCATTATATTTTGATAGGTAAGCATGGGCGCAATCTTCAATTATTATTTTATTCTTACCAATAATATTTCTTATTTCATCAAATCTTTCTGCATTTCCAAATGTGTGTGTTACAATAAGTACATCTATTTTATCTTTTTTTTCTCTTAAAAATTCTAAATTCAATTTAAAATCTTCAGTAATATCTAAAAATACAATTTCATGCCCAGCATTCTTAATAGCATGAAAAACTGTATTGCATGTAAAGACTTGAACACCAACCCTTAATTTATTATTAGTAATTGATGAAAGAAGTAACCTTAATCCTGTTCTTGCAGTATTAATATAATAAAAATTATTACTTCCCAGAAAGTGTGTTATCGTTTTTTTTCTATAAAACAACGTTTTAACGTAAAAATTAATGGGGAACGTATAGTAAAATCTGGGTATCATTCTAACTTATTAAGCTATTATCTATCTTTTTTATTAGTTTTGCAGGAATTCCTCCATAAAGAGAAAAAGGAGGAACATCATTAATAACAATTGAACCTGCAGCTATAATACTACATCTGCCTATTTTAACATTCGGTAAAATAATAACACCAGCAGAAATCCAGCTATCTTCCTCAATTTGAACAGTACCTGAAATTAAAGGGTAAATTTTTGTGAGTTTAGAATTATTTGCTGAAGAATCAGTAACTATTATAACTCCAGGTCCAATAGACACCCTATCTCCAATTATAACATTTCCCCTTCTACTAGTTATATCTGATATTTTAATGTCACCACTGATATACACATCCGAACCAACAATGTAACCAGCTAATCTCAAGGTTCTAATGCGCATTTTATTTGGAAAAAATGGCAACATAAACTTTAAAATATGTTTAAGCATATTTCTCATAGTATCTTTTTAATTATTTTATAGTTCTTTAATGCAAATATACCAAACTTATATATTATTGGTTTAT
The DNA here is from genome assembly GCA_964403105.1 of uncultured Candidatus Saccharibacteria bacterium. Lineage (GTDB taxonomy): Bacteria > Patescibacteriota > Minisyncoccia > UBA6257 > JAKLIH01 > CAZFNU01. Next base: position 5,390 of record CAYOES010000009.1, on the reverse strand, counting down.
GAACTAACTCAAATCTACCAAAATTAACTAGTTTGCCACCAAATTTTAACTTATAATCTCTAACTCCATAGGGTTTATTAGGTTTACCAGCACCTCCGAAATCAAAATATTTAAAACCATTATCTTTCCCCCATAAGAATATATTCCACAACAAAACATCATTAGGCCTATATTCTAAAAACGAATCATCAGCACCAGCGTACCAATCATAAATCAAATTATTATAACAAAGTTCGATCCTCACACCAACTAACTTGTTATCCTTAAATGCTCCAAAAGTTTTTATTGCATTAATATTTCCGAGATAAAACATTGCATTGTAGAATAACATTTTTTCTGGTAGGGGTAACCCAATGCGCCTATACACATTTTTAAGCAAAAGATATATTCTATTGAAATATTCATTAAAGTCAATTAACTCAGTTTTGAGGTAAGAATTACCCTTTTTAATGCTTTTTTTTCTATCTCTTGATAAATTTTTCCATAGTTCATCTGACGAATTTTCTAAACTTATTATTATATCTAAATGTGAATCAAAAGTAAAACCATATTTTAAAAAAACTTTTTTTTCTTCGTTACCCCATTCCCACAAATTACGAAATTGAGAATATATTGCTCTCCCTTTTATGAACTTTTTGTACTCATTTAATAAAATATCCAATATTTCCAAATTATTGTCTATAACCAAAGGGCCACCTATTGTTATAGATCGCGCTGAAAAGTAACCAAATAGGCCTGAGTGCTCTTTTTGAATTATGGCAAGCAATATACCTAAAATTTCATCTTTTTCGTTTAAAATAGATAGTATAATAGGTTCATATTTTTTGGTATTTTTATATGATAAAAACATTTCAGATGTTTGAAATATGTTTCCCAAAGGATGATTTTTAACAAATAAACTCCATTTATTAATATTTAATTCAGTATTCAAAACTTTATATTTCATATGTTAATATGTTTTATAATTAATTTTTTATTTAAATTAGTGGCTATAAACAATAGAATGTATACGCTTGGCACATAAAAAAAATATGAGCGATGAACCAAAATTATAATTGCAAAAGCTAGCAATAAAATTGCATATAAAACATCTACCCTTTTGACAATTGTTATTAATAATACAATTATTATTAATAATCCAATAATTCCAAATCTATAAACAACTCCTCGCCAGTTTGTTGTAGGCATATCAACTCCCTCGGAATAACCTACTCCAAATATATAATTAGATGTTTTAGTAAATTCATCAAATTCGTTAATTGACCTTTCATTGATTCTTGACTCTACAAGTTCTGTAAGTGTATTTATTTGTTTTCCATCTTTAATAAAAACTCTTTCATACATTAATTTATTAAATCCTTCTCCAAAAATTAATCCTAATAATACAAAAGTAATAATATAAACAAGTATTCGAGGTATTATTTTAATCAACTTTTTTTCTAAATAAAAGCGATATAACAACCCAAGCAACAAAATTCCCATGAATGCTGTTGAAAAAGTTAAAATTCCAACTAATGTTAATATTTTATTTTCTCTTGAATTTAAATTGAATTTTTCAACTGCTAGAATTAAACCCAAATATATTCCAAAATGACCAGGCTCTGCAAAAACTCCTGTAATCCTCTCAATTCCGTAAACACCTCCAACTGGCAAAGAACCATTGTACAAACTAATACAAGGTCCATAAATTCGATAATAATCATCACTTATTAAACGAAAGTTAGGATAAAAAGAATAATAGGGTATTGGGATACTTAGTAGGTTTATTAGCCAGACAATTAATGCAGTTATTGTAAAGAAAATTATTATTTTCTTTAAATAAATATAACTTAAATTAATGATATTATCACTGTAAGTGATAATTATCAAAAAAGGAATTGACCAGGCTAAATGTCCCCATCGAAATGAATGAACAATAGGTGTCGTAAAATAAATAATATAAATGATTAGAAAAAATATAATATGTTTCTTATGAAAATCTAAGTGAAAACTATTTTTTATGTATCTTTTTAATTGGTATGATAAAAGCAAAGTAGTAAAAAGGAAAAAAGCATAAAAATACTCATTAGGTAAAAGCCATTTAAAATATGGATTTAATGTAAAAAAAGTATATAAAGCAATATTTAGAGCAGATATTTTTATTATATTCATTTCGTATTACATGTTAACCAATTTTTCAATCAAATCGATTTCGTAATTAATTCTCTCATTCCAAGTAGGCCAATGTTCTTTCATAAAATTTTGTGCATTTTTTTCAATTTCTTGTTTTTTAATATTATTACTTAAAATATCTAAAATAATGTTAGGTAATTCTTCAATTTTACTAGGATCTAAAAGGATTCCTGTTATATTATTCTTAATTAAACTTTCAGTATCTCCTGTATTTAATGCAATTACTACTTTACCACAAATCATTGCTTCATATACAGAATTATTCATTCCACTTAATGCATTCATGCTAATAAAAATATCTGCTAATTTAATATAGTCAATAACTAAGTTGTGTTCAAGTGCTCCAGTAAAAGTAACGAATTTTCTAATATTCAATTTTTCAGCAAGTGTTTCTAAATTTTTTCTTTCAATTCCGTCCCCTATAATAATAAGTTTAATATTTTTTTCTTTTTCAAGCACAAATGGCAATGCCTTTATAATTAAATCAACTTGTTTCCAATCAACAAGTCGAGATGCTGTCAATAATATTTTTTCATTTTTTGGTTTAATTTCTTTCAATAAATTATGATTAATAGGTCTTTCTAAATAACTTTTATCTATTCCATTCTTTAAAAAATGAACTTTGTAATGAGGTACACCATAAGATTCAATTGCCTTATCAGCAGCTGTTCCGTCATTAGTAAGTATATATAAGTCTGCTTTTAAAAAAAGTGATATTGTTCTATCAAGCCTAACTAAAGTATGAAAAATATTTTCTTTTTTAAATTTTGGGAAACCATACATTCTTAGAACATATTTAGAATTAAACAATTTAGCAATGGTATATGCTGCCAAAGTTGTTTCTGTTGAATGTGAATATACAACATCTGGTTTTTTCTTATAATATTTACATAATACGTAAATGATTAAAACCAATGTAGTGACTGGTAAAAGTAACATTCTTGTCAAATTGTGAAACCCTTTTTTAGGTATTGGATAAATTGGTAAGTTAACTTTCTCAACATTTATACCATTAATGTTTTCAGTTTTATGCCTTTTATCAATTGTTATAAAATTTACAATATGTCCCTTCTCTACAAATCCTTTTAAAGGCAAATAAGTTGATTCGCGTCCTTTATTTTGACCTAGGTCCCAAATTCCAATTGATGAAAGATGTAATGTATTAATTGCTTTATTCATACTAGATAATATAATTGTTAATTTTTGATCTACGTATTACTAAAAAAACTATGATTGTTGCAAAAATATAATGCAAAGTAAGCCCGATACTATATAATAGCAAAGTATAAATAGGTTTAGATTTTAAAATAAATGATATTAGAAATACTAAAAAAGTAATAATAGTTCTACTTATTTCAATTACTAGGACTTTTGATTGTTTCTCAAAAACGCTAAGAATACCCTCACTTATCGGACCATAAATAAATTGAGCAAGTAAGTAGGGTGACAGAATACTTGCAAAAACTCCTGCATCATTCCATTTGGGACCAAATACAATCTTAAAAATAAAGGGGCCGAAAAAAAGAATTATAGAGAAAGGTATAATACTAAATAAAAATAATTTTCGTGAAACATTCCTTGTTACTTTATAAATTTTTTCTGGCATTCTTTTGCCAATAGTAGCAATTTCGGCGTAATACGCTTTGCCAGTAGTGTAACCTATAAGGGAAATTGGTAAAGAAAGCATCATAGTTGCTAAACCTATTTGTCCAGTTGTGTCGGCACCAAAGTGCCAAGCAAAGTATAGCAGCGGTGCCTTTGCGGTGAGGTTAAGCAAAAACTGTGATGGTATACGGTATTTTGGAAAATCAGAATACCGTTTACTAAAATAAATGATTCGCTTTCGGGAAATACACCTTACATTATCAGTAAAAAATATTTTAAAATTTTTAAACAAGCTAAGGATACCTCCTGCCTGATTAAGGATATACCCTATTAATAGGCCTAACGGTCTAATGTCAATAAGGCCAAATAGAACTTTAACAACATCTCCAATAATTTTTTGCCAAACCTTAGTTTTTGCTAGAGGTTTAAACTCTTTTTTACGAATAGCCCAACCCGACAATAGATCGTATAATCCTGTACCAGCAAAGGTAATGGGGACAAGCCACCAATAATGAGTTACTTGTTCCATTGAAAAGAACACAAGTATTTCATTCCCAAAAAAAATAAAAATAAAGAAGAGGAAGAATGTAGATATAGTTAAAAGAATAAAAGAAAGAACAGAAATATTTAAAGCAGAACTATCACTTTTTGGAAGTGGGATTGCCAGTGAATACCTAAAGGTTCCAAAGGGAATTAATAATGCCACCAGTGATGTAAATACTGATAAAACTCCCATGTGCTCTGGGAGGTAAAGTCGTGTTATAATAGGTGCCGTTGCTAATCCGATAACTCTAGCAATACTATCGCCTGTTACTAGCTTGATCATATTGCTAAAAATAACACCTTCATGGGTTTGCTTATCCCAACTTTTAGATAGCTTTTGCCAAATATTTTTTGTTATTTTAGAAAATACCATTCGCGAATAATGATATGTAATTCATTAAAATATATTTATTTAATTTAAATTAATTATTATTAAAATAAAATATCAATGCTGAAAATACTTAGCAGAATATCACATAAATCACTTAATACTAATATTCTAGATAGAGTCAAAGAGTAAGCGGTTGGGGGGTATGTTAACTCAGAATACTGAAGTCAATGTTGTTAAAAAAGTTTTATTTTCATTTTAAGTAAACTTTCCCGTACAACTTATAGCTAAACTTCTATTTAATTTCATCAAAAATGAGATCCTTAGATTTGCGCTAATGTAAAGTGAGCGCTTTGGATGTCTATATCATTAGGTTCTCTTTTTAACTAAGCAACATTGAATCTTGAATTTTTATTCACGAGTCAATCATCTCTCTGTACACTGCACTCTGAATACTATAAACTAAATACAGCTTCGCCCTGTCAGTTACAGGTTTACAACCTGCAAACCAAAATACATATTTGTGCTGAGGCTGTATATGTTTTAGTTTAATTAAGCAACCGAATATTTGAAGGGTGGAGAGATTTTTCGGCTATGCTCAAAATGACAAATTCAGTCAAAATGAAAAAAGGAACAGCCTCAATTTTTTAAAATAACCGTTTAATACGCTCCTTCCAGGTTGGTTGCGGTTCATCGTCGTCGGAGTAGTAGCCGCTGCCGGTATAGGGGCCGTAGCCATACC
>CAYOES010000008.1:6016-12620 GCA_964403105.1 uncultured Candidatus Saccharibacteria bacterium | reverse complement strand
ACTCCTTTTTTAAAAGGAGAGCTATAATTCTTAATACGATTTTTCTTAATATTAAAAGCGAACCCCAAACCTCTTGTTTTGGATTTTTTAATAATTGGTGATCTTCCTTTTTTTCTTAATTGATTTACTGTTGGCATAATTAAATTTAATTGTATAAAATAAAAATATAAATCTCAAAAAACCAAAGTTAAAAGTCAAAATCTTAAAGTGATAATACAAAATAAAACTTTTTAGATTTAAGATAAATCTGTGACCTTAAACGTATAATTTTTTGATATTGTTATATTATCATAAAACTTTATAAAAATCAATACCTGCTAGCACATACACTGATTTGCCACACAAAATAAAAAAACAATTTTTATTTTCTTCGTTTGCTAACTTTTTACTTTCAATGTCTATTATTAAAAAATTAGAAATTAAAAATTGTTTTTGGTATACTTTGTATTTTATTAGATGTCTAAATTTTTAACTTTTTTAGCATAAGCTTCGATGAATTTTTTACGTGGTAATACTTCATCACCCATTAAAATACTCATAAGCTTATCAGCATCTTGGGCATCTTTTACAGTAACCTTTAATAAAACTCTATTGGCAGGATCCATTGTTGTTTCTCACAATTGTTCAGGGTTCATCTCTCCCAAACCTTTGTATCGTTGTATACTAATACCTTTATAGTTGTCCATATTCAATTCTTGTTCTGAATTTTTATGTTCTTCTTGATGATCTTGTTGTTCTTCTTCACTTTCAACTACAAGCTTAATTTTACCTTTTGTTGTTTTATTATCTTTTATTTCTTTTTTATCACTTAGGCCTATAATTTTTTGTAAAATTTGTTCTTTTTGACTATCATTATAAGCATAATAAATATCTTTGCCTTTTTGAATACGATATAATGGCGGTTGAGCAATATAAATATAACCATTTTCAACTAATGGCTTAAAATATCTATAAAACAAAGTAAGAAGTAATATTCTAATATGAGCACCATCGCAATCAGCATCAGCAGCTAAAATAATTTTATGATATCGCAATTTATTCAAATTAAAATTTTCTGAAATAGCAGTACCCAAAGCAAGAATTATCGCTTTTATTTCTTCAGATGCCATCATTTTGTCTAATCTTGCCTTTTCTACATTTAAAATTTTACCTCTTAATGGTAAAACTGCTTGAATATTTCTATCTCTTGCTTGCTTGGTACTACCACCTGCGCTTTCACCCTCAACAATAAATAATTCTGATTCTGAAGGTTTATTAGAAATACAATCAGCAAGTTTACCTGGCAAAGTAGCTGTTTCAAAAACTGATTTACGTAAAACATTATCTCGTGCTGTTTTGGCAGCATTTCTAGCCCGAGCAGAAATCATACATTTTTCTAAAATACGTTTTGCATCATCAGGATTTTTTTCTAAAAAATCACGAAAAGCTTTTGACATAACTTGATCAACAGCAACACGGGCATCTGGATTACCCAATTTAGCCTTGGTTTGTCCTTCAAATTGGGGTTCGTGTAATTTAATAGAAATCAAAGCCACTAACCCTTCTCTAACATCATCACCAGTCAGTGATATATTTTCTTTATTTTTATCACTATGCTCTTTTAGATAATCATTTAACACCCGAGTTAGGGCAGTACGAAATCCAGTAAGATGCATACCTCCCTCTGGGGTTTTAATATTATTGGCAAAACTAATCTCTACACTTTCTATATCTTCGGTATAAGCCAAAGCTATCTCTATTTGCATATCCTGGCACTCATCCTTAACATAAAATAATTGTTTTTGCAATGATTTTACCTCGCGATCAAATAATAAAAATTGTAAAAATGATACCAATCCTGAACTAAAATAAAATACATACTTTTTTTCATTATCTTTTTCACGCAAATCTTGTAGAGTAATTTTAACTTGTTTAGCCAAATAAGCTTGCTCTCGCAAATGATCTAATATTGTTTTCCAATCAAATTTTATTTCGGGAAAAATTTCCTCGTCTGGCTCAAAAGTAATTTTAGTCCCATGCTTTCCTTTTTCTCCTTTTTCTTTATTAACTTTAGAAATAGGTTTACCTTGTTTATATTCTTGTCAATATACAAAATTATCACGATATACTTCCGCTTTTAAATATTTTGATAATGCATTTACTACAGATACACCTACGCCATGCAACCCACCGGCAATTTTATATGACTTACCACCAAATTTTGCACCAGCGTGTAAAGTAGTCAAAACTGTTTCGAGAGCTGATTTTTTTGTCTGTTTATGAATATCCACAGGAATACCTCTGCCATCATCTAAAACAGAAACTCTATTATTAGGTAATAAACTAATTTCTATGTTTTTACAAAAACCAGCTGCTACTTCATCTAAACTATTATCAGTAACTTCAAAAATTAAATGATGTAACCCAGATAAACCCGTAGATCCAATATACATACCTGGTCTACGTCTTACAGGCTCCAAACCTTCTAAAACATAAATATCTTTGGCTGTATAACCAGACACATCATTGTGGATATCATCTATGGTAGGTTTAGGAATATTTACAGGCTTTTGGTCTTTATTTTGTTTAGACATAATTTGTATTTATTGTGATTAATTTTCATGTTATAGATTATAAATCTAGACATATATTATCTTATAGATCAGCCTTTTTGTTTCAAATTTTTTACAATTTTATCAAACTCGTTTTTAATTTCTTGATCAGTAAGAGTATGATCATCACTTCTAAACATAAGATGGAAAGAAATACTTTTGCCTTTGTCTAATCCTTCATATATATCAAAAATATCAATGTCAGCTAAATTATTGGCATTGGATTGCTGAATAGCTAAATAGATATCTTGAATCAAAGTATTTTGTGGCACTAAAATCGACAAATCTTTAATACTAGAAGGATATTTTGGTAATGGGTTAAATTCAATTTCTTGTTTTACTAATTTAAATAATTCTTGTAAATTTATTTCTCCTAATATAACAATAGGTTTTTTATACTCTATGGTAATATCATATATATCTAAAATCTTGTTTGAAGGTATTATTAAAGAAGCTAAATATTTATTATCATTGGTATAAAAAATAATATTGCTGTTATTGTCAGCAAAAATGCCATATAATTTGTCTAACAAATTAGGTAATTTATTAGAAGTAAAATAGCTATGTTCGCTAATACCAAACTTGCTAAACAAAGATTCCAAAATACCCTTGGCTTTAAGCAATCAATCAGATACGCGAACAGAATTTTGAGAATTATAAATAGCAAAACTATAGCAATCAGATTCTACAACAGTATTGTTTTTGTTGAGAAAATTTTTTGAAATTTCAAAAAATTGCGCTGTTGGAAAAGTTTTAATATTTGTGCTAACAGCACGCAAACTAGATACTAATGAAAAAGGACGAAGATATAAATATTCGGAGGATTGAGGATTTTTTATTTTAACAAGATTGGGCAATATTGATTTATCCAAAATATTTATTTCTTTTGCACCAATAAAATTATATTCATGAATTTCAGACAATCCCAAACCCAAGGAATAAGTTTTAAGGTATTGCTTAAAATTGTAAAATTCGTTATCCTTAGGATATGATAAAGTAATTTGTGGGGCGATGAATGGTATATTATTAAACCCGAAAATTCTTCCTATTTCTCCAATCAAATCGTCTTCATTTTGTAAATCCAAACGCCAATATGGTATAGAAACTAAATAAAGTTTAGGATTTCTTTTAACAAATTGAAATTCTAATTTATGTAAAATATTTTCCAAAAATTTAACATCTACATTAAACCCCAAAAAACGATAAATTTTTTCTAAATTCAACAAAATTATTGTTGGTTTGTTGTTTTTTGAATTTGTTCTAATAGCGGGTTCTATAATTGTACCATTGGCATATTTTTTTATTAAAAATGCCGCTTTTAAAAGAGAGACATAAGTTAATTCTTGTGGTAAATTATGAGCAAAACGACAAGAAGCATCAGTAGATAAATTAAGATATTTGGAGCTTTTATAAATAAGTGAAGAATTAAAATTAGCACTTTCAAGTACTATATTTTTAGTGTTTTTGGTAATACCGGCATATTCACCTCCTTTGATACCAGCAATGGCCAATGGCTTATATTGATTGGCAACTACTAAAATGTTTTCATTTAACTCTATGAGGGTTCCATCCAAAGTCGTAATTTTTTCTCCAGCCCTAGCGCGCCTTATTTTTATTAATGCTGAATTGCTATGATGCTTGTTTATACTGTTAAGCTCGCGTTTATCTGCTGTTTGGTCTATGTTTATTCGATCATAATCAAACGCATGCATTGGTTGATTATATTCTAACATTACTAAATTCGTAATATCAACAATATTATTAATGGAACGCAAACCACAAGAAAGTAATTTTGATTGAATTTCTTTGGGCGAAGGCTTGACTTCAACGTTTTGTATTAATAGTCCACAATATTGAGGACAATCATTTGGATCGTCAACTTGTATATTAAAATAAGAATTTTTGGCATTTACAAATTTAATTTGTGGTGTTTTGATTAATTTTTGATTTAAATTTAAATCTAAACAAGTAGTAATCTCTCTTGCCAAACCCAGATGACCACCCAAATCAGCAAAACGATTAACAGGTATATCAATGTTTAACACAAAATCAGACCCATGTTTTTTATATGTAGTTTCTCCTATAAAATAATTCAAAATCTCTGCTAATTTTTTAGCTTCTGGTAATTTATTGGGAATATATTCTTTTAACCAATTATATGAATACTGCATAATAAAATGAAATAAGTATTAAAATCTATAATATAATAAAATTAACATAAAGGACAATAAATAAATAATTAATTAAGTTAAAGTAAAATTAGAAAGAGTTGGTAAAATTAAAAAGAGGTCAGTCGGAGGATTGCTTTTAAAATTGTTTAGTAAATCGTAAATCACCTGAATTAAACAATCTTACATCATTAATACCATATTTAACCATAGCGAATCTTTCTAATCCCAAACCAAACGCAAACCCTTGATAATCATAATTCGCTCAATTAGCATAACGATATAATGCTTTGTGCACCATACCTGCACCCATAACTTCTAATCAACCAGTACCTGCGCATAAATTACATTGTTTATTTTTGCCATGGCATTTAAAGCAAGAAATATCCATTTGTAATCCCGGGCTAACAAAAGGAAAATAACTGGGCAAAAATCTAATTTTTATATCTTTGCCAAAAATATTCTTTACAGCCTCTGACATAATAAATTTGAAATTAGATAAACTAATATTTTTGTCAATCATTAATCCTTCAATTTGTTTAAACTGGAATTCATGTCTAGAATCTGTGGCTTCATAACGATAACAAGTACCAGGTACTATTATTTTAATTGGGGGAGTATGTTGCTCCATATACCTCATTTGTACGGGGCTTGTATGAGTACGTAATAATAAATTTATAGCTTTTCTTGGATAATTTTTAGAATAATTGCTTAATTTTAAATCTGGCTCTAACCAAAAAGTATCCCACATGTCTCTAGCCGGGTGATCTTTGGGAATATTCAAAGCATCAAAGTTGTAATATTCACTTTCTACTTCTGGACCCTCAACAACTTCAAACCCCATTTTGGAAAAAACATTTACAATTTCACGCTCCATTAAAGTATTGGGTAATAGGGAACCTATATCTAATTTTGTGCCTGGCATAGTATAATCTCAAAAAGTATCTTTGGGCGTATTGTCTATAAATTTATTCTTGGCATCATTAAAACTTTGTATAACAACATGTTTAAGCTCATTTAATAATGGGCCAAGCTCCTTTTTGGTTGTAATATCTAAATTTTTAAATTGTTCAAATAAAAGAGCAATCTGCCCTTTTCTAGATAAATATTTTAAACGTAATTTCTCCAAACCAACAGAATCATTTGAAGAAGCTATAGATTCTAATATTTCTTTTTGTAATTTTTGAATGTCTTGTTTATCCATATGATTGATTATTATATATTAATTTTATCAAATTTTTGATATTTATGCAAGCCTTTATATCTACATTTTATACTTAAATCTAAGTTTTATACCTCAATCTAAGTTTCACAAACACATATACCTAAATCTAAGTTTTATACCTCAATCTAAGTTTTGTTTTTACATAATTTATACCTAAATCTAATATACCCACACCTAAATTTTACTATTACGGACATTTACATATTCTTGGGAATATGTAAATGTTTGTAACGAATTTATAAAAACTTTTATGAAAATTGTTCTAAAAATTTAATGCACAGTTTACCATAGGGAGATAAACTATGGCGTACTTGACGACCATTATATTTTTTATTAATCAATCCTGCCTGAACCAATCTACGAGTATGTTCAGAAGCTGTTCTAAAATTTATCCCTAAACTATTCGTTATATCTTCTAAAATAAGTCCGTCGTCGTTATAAAGTAAAAGAAGAATTTCTATTCGGTGGTGGTTAGCCAAACCTTTAAAATATCTCTCGAGCTGTTTGGGGGTTTTGTTTAATTTTATCATAATGTTTATATTTATATTTTTGTTAATAATATTGACTTTTATAAAACATAACAACAAATCTATTCTCATAAAATAACAAATCTATGCTTA
>CAYOES010000008.1:0-5916 GCA_964403105.1 uncultured Candidatus Saccharibacteria bacterium | reverse complement strand
GCAAATTCAGGATAATCACTAGGCGCTTGTCCACAAATACCAATATACTTATTTCTAGACTTACATTTTTGAATAATTTCTTTGATTAGCTGTTGTACTGCTTTATTTCTTTCATCAGCAATAGAATGTAGTTCTCCACTATCACGATCAATACCCAAAACTAATTGCGTTAAATCATTTGAACCAATAGACATACCATCAAAAATATCCAAAAATTCATCTGCCAAAATTATATTAGATGGTATCTCACACATAACATACACTCTTAAAGACGTGGACAAATGTTGATTTTGACTCGCTAAACTTTTTTCTTTGTAACAATCTCAATGTGAACAATTCGGATCGGTGTTAATACTGATAGATGCTGATTGACGTTTCAAGCCACACTCTTCCATAATTTCTATAACTTTTCTACCTTCTTGGGGAGTACGACAAAATGGAATCATAGGTATAACATTAATCAATCCAAAATCATCACGGACTTTTTTAAGGGCTATACATTCCAACTTAAATGCTTCAATAAATCTTGGATCATAATAACGAGATGCACCACGCCAACCTATCATAGGATTTTCTTCGTGTGGTTCATATAATTCTCCGCCAATTAAACTACGATATTCATTGGTTTTAAAATCAGAAAAACGAACTATAACATCTTTGGGATAAAAAGCAGCACCTATTTTAGCAATGCCACGACACAAACTATTAATATAATAATCTGTTTTATTTTTATAACCTTTGGTTAATTTATCAATTTTAGCTCGCAAAGCGGGAGTTAATTTTTTATAATTAATCAAAGCATTCGGATGAATTTTGATATCATTAACAATAATAAATTCTTCTCTTGCTAAACCTACACCATCATTAGGTAAAAATCGTAAACTAAAAGCCTGGTTAGGTTCTCCTAAATTCATCATAATTTTTACATCAGGCTTTTTAATTTTAGATATATCAATCTTTTTAATTTCAAAATCAACAAATCCATCATAAATTTTTCCTTCTTCCCCTTCTGCACATGAAACAGTAATTTTGTCTCCATTTTTTAAAATTTTAGTAATATCTTTTACACCCACAATTGTCGGCACTCCAAGTTCTCTACCAACAATTGCTGAATGACATGTACGACTACCACTTTCAGTAACAATAGCACTGGCTAATTTCATAGCTGGTACTCAATCAGGATCAGTAGCATAAGTAACTAAAATTTCTCCTTTTTGAAATTCAGCAAGATGTTTAACATCTTTAATAATTTTTACTTTACCCTGAGCAATTTTAGAACCAATAGACAAACCAGTAGCAAGCAATTTAGTGTTTTTGTTTTTTCTAATTTCATACTGTTCTAAAATATCCACATCCTTTTTACTTTGAACAGTTTCTGGTCTGGCTTGCACCATATAAATCTTACCATCTAATCCATCTTTGGCAAACTCCATATCCATAGATTTACCATAATGATATTCTACTATCATAGAATATCTGGCCAATTCTAAAATATCATCATCATCGAGAGCAAAATTATTTTGCTCTTCTTTTGTAGTATTTATATTTTTAGTACTGCTCCCTTGTTTATTAGAATAAATTAATTTTTTCTCTTTTCTACCAAGGCGTTTTTCCAAAATTGGTTTAAACCCCTGAGCCAATGTTTTTTCATAAACATAATACTGATCAGCTTCTACCCGTCCTTTAACAATATTTTCTCCTAATCCATAGCTAGCATTTATTAATACTACATCACCAAAACCCGTTTCTGTATCACAAGAAAACACAACTCCTGATACTGCTAAATCACTACGAACCATTTTTTGAATACCAACTGATAAACCTATTTCTAAATGATCAAATCCTTTTTCTACCCTATAAGATATTGCCCGATCTGTAAATAAAGAAATATAACAATTCTTAACAGCAGTTAAAAGTGCTTTATCACCATAAATATTCAAAAATGATTCATGGGCACCAGCAAAAGAAGCATCTGGCATATCTTCGGCTGTAGCCGATGAACGTACAGCAACTGGTAAATTATTCGTTTTGTATTCTTGACTTAATTTATGATAATATTCTATAATTTCATGCTCTAAAGCTTTGGGTAAAGGAGTTTGTTTAATTAATTTTCTGATAGCTTTACCACGAGTTTGAAGACCAGCAATATCTCCTAATTTTCAATCAGCTAAAATGTCTTTAATTTTTTGATACAAACCTGTATTTTTGAGATAATCAAAATAAGCAGTACTAGTAATAGCAAAACCATCGGGGATATTTAATCCGTTCTTTTTAATGGGAGCATATCCTCCTTCATCACCAAAATGTTTATTATCATAACCAGCTCGTGATAAACAAACACTTAATGCTTGATAAATTTTATCTCCAATACTTAATGCCTCTTGATAATTATCGGCTGCTATATTTATCATAAATTCTTGTGTACTAACTTTATCTTGTCCCAAAACTTCACCCTTGTTTAACGCATGTAATCCCCCGTTAAACACATTCATCAAAAATCTAATTTTTTCGTTGTTATTAATTGCTCTGTCATTAATTGTAGAAGGATAAACTTTTCGCAAATATTCATAAAGTTCAATATTTTGTACCTTTGCGGCAATTTTAGCTAAAGCCAAAGAAACAACCAGTGTTGTATTACCTCCTCATTGCTGTAAATTTTTCATTAAAATATTATCTATTTCGTTTTGGTTAAAAATGTTTTTACCAATAAGCTGTTTTTCAATATCTTTGATATTTTTTAAAGCTTCATCAATATTTTTTGTTATGGCTTCTTTGGTACCAACAGATTTACCTGATGGCACAGAAGCTCAATCACCAATAATATTATTATCAATAATAATTCTTGCCCTTAAAGTTGGATTATTACGTGAATCTAAAATAGTATCGGCTTCAATTTGTTTAATAAAATATTTTTTATTATTAAATTGGTTGATATTTTTGTTTAAAATCATTGATCGGCCAGTCATTTCTTTGGGTTTAGAAATATCTAAAATATCAAGAATTGTTGGGGCAATATCAGCTAAAATACCTTTGTCTCGAAGTTTTACACCATTAAGTTTATTATAAAAATCTACCAAAATAAATGGAACGGGGTTTGTGCTATGAGCTGTGAGCGTAGAAGGATCGTCTACATCAACTTCTTCGGCATTACCATGATCAGCAATAATTATAAAAGTATAGCCGAGTTGTTTTCCTTTTTCAATTATTCTACCAAGATTATGATCAACTGCTTGAATAGCTTTTGTAGTAGCTGATAAATTACCGGTATGACCAACCATATCTGGATTGGCAAAATTTAAGACAAAAAAATCACAATCAGCCATTTTATCAAGCAAAGCATCAGTAACTTCAAAAGACGACATCTCTGGCTTTAAATCGTAAGTATCAACTTTGGGAGATGATATTAATATTCTTTGTTCATTAGGAAAAATATTTTCTTGTCCTCCGTTAAAAAAATAAGTAACATGAGCATATTTCTCTGTTTCGGCTATACGTAATTGTTTTAAGTTGTTACGTGCCAAAACTTCTCCTAATGTATTTGGTATTTTACACTGATTATACGCAACAAATAAATTAGGATACTGACTAAATTTTTCATCATAATTTGTTAAACAAATTCACATTAGATTATTAAATGTTTTGGTAGCAAAATTATTGAATGTTTTATTCATAAAAGCCTCAGTAATTTGTCTGGGTCTATCTGGACGAAAATCAAAAAATATTACTACATCATTATCTTGAATAATACCATTTTCATCAATGAGGGTTGGTTTGATAAATTCATCAGTGATATTATTTTTATATGAATGTTCTAATGCTTCTTTTCAAGTTCTTTCTTTTATACCTTGACCAGCTGTATATAGATTATATGCTTTTTGAGTACGTTCTCATCTTTTATCTCGATCCATAGCATAATAACGACCACATAAAGAAACAATTTTACCAATACCTATTGATTGAGTTTTATTTTCTACTTTTTGTAATCATTCTAACGCACTTTTTGGTGCCGAATCTCTACCATCAGTAATAGCGTGGATACAAACATTAGAATATTTTTCTATTTTAGCCAAATCTAATAAAGCAAATAAATGCGCCATTGAGGAATGTACTGTGGCAGGAGATATTAATCCTATTAGATGAACACGCGATTTATGTTTTTTAGCTGTTTTGAAAGCGTGAAGCAAAACTGGATTTTTGAAAAATTTTCCTGTTTGAATATCTTTGTTAATCAAAGTAACATCTTGTTGCACTATTCTGCCTGCACCAATATTCAAATGTCCTACTTCAGAATTACCCATTTCTTTGTCTATTAGACCAACATCTTTACCAGAAGCAGATAAAATAGCATGTGGGTATGTATTTCATAAATAATCAAAATTTTGCGGTTGCGCTTGTTTAATAGCGTTACCTTTTGTTGTGTCTTTTAATCCTCATCCATCTAAAATAATTAAACCAATTGGAGTTTTTTTACGTTTTATGTTTTCTAAATTTTCTAAATAGGCTATCCTTTCATATTTGACACGACGAACATCTTGGGCTGGATCCATGGTTGGGCTTTGATGTGGAGCACCAGATTTTATTCCATAAGCATTTGTAGCATAAGCAATATCAGCAATGCTAGTATCAAGAGTTTCGCCAGAACGATGTGAAATAATTCATTTTCAATTATTTTGCTTTGCCAGAACTATTGCTTCCATAGTGGCAGATAAAGTGCCTACCTGATTTGGTTTAATCAAAACAGCATTGGCAATATTGTTTTTGATACCCTTGGCAATAAATTTTTTATTGGTAACAAAAATATCATCACCTATTAAAATAGTATTAAAACCTATTGATTTCTGTAATTTTTGTCATCCATCTCAATCATCTTCGGCCATAGCATCTTCAATAGATATAATCGGAAATTCATCAATTAACTGTTTGTAAAAATTTATCAAATCGTCGCTAGTATATTCTTTGCCACCTAAATAATACTTACCATTTTTATATAAAGAAGAAGCAGCAACATCCAAAGATAACGACACGTCTTTGCCAGGAGTATAACCAGCTTCTTTTATAGCTTCTATTAAAATTTTAAGAGCATCTTTTTCTTGACAAATTTTCCTCTCAGATAAATTTTGAATCATTTCTCCGAGTGAGGCATTTTTACCACCCACTAATGGCACATCAGACATATTAAATTCCCGAAACCACATTAAATTTTTAGACATAATAATTTTTTAATTTATTAAATTGAGTTAGTGATAAATAAATTTTTAATTTTAAGATATATTAATAATAGCATAATTGTTAAAAATTTACAAGGTGATATTGATTTATTAAATAAAATATGATATAATAAATATACAATAAAAATAAATATAGCGCGGGGTGGAGAAATGGTATCTCGCAAGGCCCATAACCTTGAGATTGTTGGTTCAATTCCAACCCCCGCAACACCCAGATACGAATAATACTAAAAATAAATAGCAAAAAGTTAAATGTTTAAAAAATTTTTCTTTTTGCCGGCACCTATAAAAAATTTTTTAGTGTCTACTTAACAAACTTTTTATTCTTCAAAGTTTTTTAAAAAAGGAAAACAAAAAGAAACTAAAATAGGGCCGGCATAGCTTAGTGGTAAAGCGAGGGCCTCATAAACCCTAGACATAAGTTCAATTCTTATTGCCGGCACTAGAAATTTCCAATTTTCAACTCCTTTGCTAATTTTAATAAAATAAAATACTGAGTATCCTATATATCTTTTTTCAATCTCTCAACTTATGTTTAGTTAGTATATCTATATGAAATAAATGAGAACCAAGCTTTCTATTTTCAACTTCTATTATTTCGAATTTTGCACTTTCTATTTTAAACTTTTATTATCTGCGGATG
Source organism: uncultured Candidatus Saccharibacteria bacterium (assembly GCA_964403105.1). GTDB lineage: Bacteria > Patescibacteriota > Minisyncoccia > UBA6257 > JAKLIH01 > CAZFNU01. Next base: position 45 of record CAYOES010000008.1, on the reverse strand, counting down.
TAGTTCAGCCCGGTTAGAACGCCTGCCTGTCACGCAGGAGGCCGC
>CAYOES010000007.1:0-14813 GCA_964403105.1 uncultured Candidatus Saccharibacteria bacterium | reverse complement strand
AACCTTTGAACAGTTGATTTTCGTAGCAAAATATAATTAGGGAATACAATGTATCATTTATTATCAATATATTATGAATATATCATATTTATAAAAATAAAACAATAGATGATGGGAGATATAATAATTTTAATTGGGTAATGTTTTGTAATTTTAAAAATGTATATTTTATTTATATATTGTTATAGCATCTTCTATAATATCCAAAGCACTATCTTGTAAATGAACTCGTATTTCATTTTGTGGTTGTAAAGTGTTATAATAAATCATAATACCATATGTTTTAATATCTTGATTTTGAGAAATTAAATTCATTTCACCAATATATTGATTGTTTAAATAGACTGATTGTTTTATTAAATCTGTCCCCCCTGTTACCTGTACTTGTAATTGTGTATCATTGTTCCAAATTTGTCCATTTTGAACATTCAAAAATTTCATTTGTAATTCTTTAGAGTAAGAAGTAGTATTGGTGGGGATAGTAGAAACATTTGACCCATAATCAACATCATACACATCTAAACTCATTGGTTTATTATATACTGTGTTAAAATCTTGAATATTATTTTGGGCTCAAGCAATCACTGGACCTTCTCAATTATAAAATTGAGAATCATTGGCAGGATTGCGTGGAATAGGACCTAAGGGATTGTTTTTATCAATATAAAAAAGAATCGAGTGAATTTGTAAAGAGCCCCCAATACTATTTATATATTGCCCATTTAACATTGGTTTAGATATTGCAGTAATTTGAGGTTTTGTGAAATATTCTATATTATTATTTTTAGTAATAGCATACTGCATAAATTCATGCCAAGCTGGAGCAGCAACCAAACCTCCTGTTACTGATCCCTGGTATATTGGTGAATAATCATTATTACCTACTCATACACCAGTAACAATATTGGGAGTATAACCAAAAATTCAAGCATCTCGTGAATCTTGGCTTGTACCAGTTTTGGCAGCAACTGGAATATTATCTCCAAAAAATAACGGATTATTAATTCCTCCACTATAAAGTGGGGCACGAGCCAAATTATCAGCCAAAATATCATTTAATAATCTTACTGGCTCAGCATCACAAACTGGATTAGATTCATCTTTATATTCTTCTAAAATTTTATTATCTCTATCTATAACTTTTAAAATATAGCTTTGTTTATGATAAATACCTTCCTGGCTAAATGCTGCATATCCACCAACCATTTCATACAAATTTACTGCCCCGCCTCCAAGCACCAAAGGCAATCCATAATAATTGGCATCTTGTGTTAAAGTAGTTATACCAAAAGATTTTGCCGTATTAATTGTATCTGTAATACCTGCTAAATATAATACTTTAACTGAGGGAATATTCAAAGATTGTGCCAAAGAGTTTCTTAAATTTATTGGACCTCTAAATTTTTTATCATAATTTTTAGGAGTATAGGGATTTTGTGGATCTGTTGAAAAATTAGTTGGTAAATCAAATAATATAGTATTATCTGTATAGCCTTTTTTAAATAATGTTAAATACGCAAAAGGCTTAAAAGAAGAACCAGGCTGGCGTAATCCAAACACAGCATTAAAATTACCTTCATTTTCTAAATTAAAAAAATCTCGTGACCCTACCATAGCTAAAATTTGTCCAGTTTTAGGATCTTCGGAAAGCAAGGCCATATTTTTTACTTTATAATCTCGTTCATTCAAATCTGCATATTTTTTTACTACCTCCTCGGCTTTAGCCTGTAAATCTAAATCCAATGTACTAATAACTGTAAGCCCACCACTTTGAATGGCTTCTTCACCATATTTTGCTACCAATTCTTGCTCTATAAAATTCACAAAATGAGGGGCAATCATTCTAATATTTTTTGCCACAAAAACTACTTTTTCTTTTTTTGCCTTATCTGCTTCTTGTTTAGTAATATATCCTAAATTACTCATTCTATCAATAACTCAATTTTTACGATCATCTAATTTATTTTTATTAGGTCCAAAAGGAGATAAATAACTCGGTGATTTTAATAAACTCGCTAAATACGCTGCTTCGGCTATATCAACATCTTGAATGGGTTTATTAAAATATAATTGGCTGGCTGATTCTACACCATAAGCATTATAGCCATACGGTACTTGATTTAAATAAAATTCTAAAATTTGATCTTTGGAATATTGATTTTCTAAATAAAATGCCAAAATAATTTCTTTAATTTTTCGGGCATATGTTTTTGTGCGAGTCAAAAAAGCATTTCTTGCCAATTGCTGAGTAATAGTAGATGCTCCTTGAGTTTTACCCATATGTAGAATATTAGTATAAATGGCACGAGCAATAGATTTAATATCAATAGGCCCATGTTTATAAAAATCATCGTCTTCGGCAGCCAAAGTAGCTCAGCGTACAACCTGAGGTATTGTATTCAAAGGCACAATATGACGATTCTCGACTTCGCCAGCATTATACAATAAAGTAGTACCTGTACGATCATATATTTTAACACTCTGGGAGACAACTTTGTTGCCTAATTCATTAGGATTAGGCAAATCTTTAGACAAATAAAAAATCACCAATATTGCTATCACAATACAGATACAAAATAATCCTAAAAGTTTTTTAAAAATATTTCTTTTTCGTGCCATTATAAATTATAAAATAAATTACAGTGATAATTCTCCTTTTTTTCTAAAATATATTATATAACATTTAAAAATAATAATGTTGAGTTTATATTCAATAAAAATAAAATCTCAATATTAACCCAAAAAATTGTTAGTTATATATCTATGTCAACATTTTGTTTAAAATATATTAACGAATTATAAAATTACCAGAATTAGTTATTTCTATTGTTTTATTATTACCAACACCAGACAAAACTATTTCCCCCCTATCTATTTGCAAAGAGCCTTGACTGATAAGATATAATTTTGGTTCTGGAGGAACATATACTAAACTTTTTATAGTGGAATCTGCGATTTTAACACTTTTTCCAAACGTAATAGTCTCTTGTGTTTCCTCACGTTCAAACATTAAATTTCCCTTATCTTGTCCTGTTTCACAAAAATCACTAAAAATAATATAGGAATTACTACCAGGATCGCCAAAATAAATACCTCAACCACACACATCATGCAAATTACCAGAACTATCCTTAAATTGTTTCGTTTGCATAGACATACTAGCCATTCTACGAACATCAAAACTTAATCTTTCTGTTGCCCTATTTAATTGCCCAACTTTTTCACCATTTCTCGAATACACTATCAAAATTGATGACATAATAACAATAATAGACAATGTAACTAACATTTCTACCAATGTAAATCCAAAATGTATTTTATCTCTGTTTATACTATTTTTATAATCATTTATTTTCATATATTAATTTAGCGTATCAATAAATTTATATAACTTGCCACAATTTGATGGCCAAATAAAAATATCAGCATAGCCGAAACTGCCAATATCGGACCAAAAGCAATATGCTGTTTTATAGTTTTCTTTTTTAATAACAATAATATAACAGAATAAATACCACCAATTATAAAAGATAACAACAAAAATACTATGGAGCCTGCCATACCTAAAATCAAACCAATAAATGCCGCAATAATCGGATCTCCATTACCCATAGCCCTACCTTTAGACAAAGTCACTATCAATTGAATAACGCCTCAAGCTATAATCATACCTAACAAATTATCCCAAATACCAGTAAACCAAGGATTTATTAATAATTCATATCCTCCCAAAAACTGACGAAAGCTCAACCCAAAAGGAACAATACTTTTTGTATATAGTGCAGAATATTTACCAATAAGAAATAAAGATAGCTCACCTACAAAACCTACTAATAAAGCAATATATAAAAATTTATCTAAAACAACAAAATTACGAAAATCATATATAGATATTAATAATAAAATAGAGACATAAAATAATCATAAAAACAAAGTCAATCAAGCAAGCATCGCATCAAATGACGGAATATACGTTAAAGCAATATGAAACAAAGGAGAAGTATTAAACTTCCAAAATACCAACATAAATAGTAACCCTGTAACAATTTCTATAGCTGGATACATAAACGGGATCTTGTGTTTACAATTTTTACACTTACCTTTTAAGGCAATAAAACTTAATATCGGGACTAACTCATACCAAACTAATTTTTTACCACAATAAGGACAATGAGACGGAGTTTTGACGATTTCTTCTTCTTGTTCGCTACGTAAAATTACTACCAAAAGAAAACTTCCAACAATAGCGCCTAAACAAAATAAAAATACATACATAAAATGAATAAAAAAAATAGTAGACATAAATCCTAAGTTTAATAAATTTTTAAATTAAAACAATTTATGGTTTTACACAATAAATCATATCTCCAACAGATTCCCCGCAATCAACACCAAATATATTACCATCTATATCTTCATCCAGAGCTTGATCTTTTGTTTCTAATTGAGCGCCTAATACATAGTCTTGCCCTAAATTATTTGAATCTTCAGACCTAGCATAGAAATATGATTTTCCTGTACTCGCCAAGGGGTCTTTGGGAATTTTAGAAATACCTATACCTGTTTCTGAACTAGTCAAAATCATAGCAAAAGTCTCCCAATCAGATTGCGCCTCTGGATAAAACCCAAATTTTGTATAATACAATTCCAAAACACTTTGCATATTAGCAATATCAGCAATTCTTTTGGCATCTCTGGCTTTGGCTCTTGAACTACTAATCAACCCACCAAAAATCAAAGAGCTAAGCATACCAATAATAGCCACAACAACTAACATTTCAATTAAAGTAAAACCTTGATATTTTTTGATCATAATACAAATTTAAAAGTTTATTAAATTATGTGATTATTAATAATGAATATGTAGATAGTATATCATAAATTCTATTAAAAAACAATAACAGGTCGCGTATTTAATATACTATTTTTGGTGGCACCTCCTTGGCGTGCCTCTGCCACACCATATTTCATAAAATCTAACTGTTCTATATTATGAGAATCAGTATTGATAATCATTGTGATATTATGACTAATGGCTTTGGCAATATTGTGTCTATCCAAATCCAAACGAAATGGCGAAGCATTTATTTCTAATATTTTATTATTTTTTGTGGATAGAGCTAAAATTTTATCAAAATCAATATTATATTCGTCACGTTTATTTATTAGTCTGCCAGTTGGGTGTGCTAAAATATTTACTAATGGATTTTCCAATGCCCTAATTATTCTTTCAGTTTGACTTTTATTATCCAAATCAAAATTTGAATGAATACCTACTATAACATAATCCAATTCTTTTAAATATTTATCTTCTATATCTAATAAACCATTTTTCAAAATATTACACTCACAACCATGATATACCACAAAATCTATATTATTTGTTTGCAAATCAGCATTTATTTTATCAATCAAAATTTTTTCTTCTAATAATTCTTTACCTGTCAAACCATACTCTATTTTTAAATATTCTGTATGGTTAGAAATACCGATATATTTATAGCCACGTTTTATAGATTCGTGGATATAATTATATATTTGTTTTTCTTCTTCATCTGGTAATCATACAAAACTATGTCTTGGTGTATGAATATGTAAATCCCCTTTTATATCAGACAATTTTATTAAATTACCAAAATCACTATCTACATGATCGAGATCTTTTGATGTTAACAAATTATAATGTTTTTGATTATAAAAATCCAGAGATTTTTTTAATTTCATCTCTGTTTTTACACCTAACCGTGGTACTGTTCTTATTTTATTATTTTCTATGGCTATTTGTAAATCTTTTAAATCTTTTATACCCAAATATTTATATAAATTATAAATTGTTTTTGGCCCCAAACCATTTATATTCAACAAGTCAAAAATTTTTACTGGGATTTTACGATAATAATCTTCAAACATTTTTATTTTCCCAGTTTTGATATATTCTTCAATTTTTAAAGCAATATTTTTACCAATACCTGGCAAATCTTCCAATGCTTTTAATCCTCCTTGCTTATAAATGTCTTCAATGTTTTCATCTAAACTCTCCAAAAGTCCTGCAGCTTTTTGATAAGCCTGAGGCTTAAAAGGGATAGACTCCATTTCGAGATAATAAGAAAGAGCATAAAAGATTTTTGCGAGCTCCTTATTCATATTATACTTTATTGTAATAACATTTTACTCTCAGCCAAAATCTTATAAGCTATATTGGCATCTATATGAAATTGTTTTGTCAGATCGTGTTCATTCCACTTTAATAAATCAACACAAAACACTATACCTTTTTTTAAAAAAATATCTAATAAATAATTATTCATCGATGGCAAAATAGTTATAGGATATAACCGCGAACTATCAATTAAATGCTCAATGCCTGAATTATCTGGGTAGTGCCACCCCAATAAACCCACACCAAAACATGAGGCATATTTTATAGCTTTATTAGTAAATTTTGTATTAGTTACTACGAGTCTTTTTACTTGACCCCCTTGTTTTTTATAAGAACTGCAATATTCACCTTGATCCATATCTACAAAACTCGCATAAGCAATCAAAATAGTATTTATATCTACTCTGCTACCTGAATCAGAATGATATTTACACTCTGATAAATACATTGTTTTATCTTTCACGGCCTGAAAATCTATTTCGTAATCCACGCATATACCTTTGACAAAAATTTCTATTTTTGTTTGAAACCCATAACGGGCAAACAATTCACCCATAAAAATCTCAAAAGGATAACCAGTTGGACCTAATTTTCTAAGAGATTCTTTTAAACTAAATTTAATACCAACCGGTTTTTCTAACTTCAAAAGCAAGCCTTTCATAAGCTTATAAATATTTTTCGTTGTGTCTCCATTTTTAACTAATGGTGAAATAGTATTAACCACTCGACTCGCTAATTCTTTTGAAGCCCCACTACGTCGAGCGCTTTTATATAGTTTTGTTGGGGAAAATACTTCTTTTTCTCCTAAATTATTTATAACAAAAATTTTATCCATAAAAAATTCTAAAAATATTATTATAGTACAATCATAAACTATAATCTTGTACTAAACTGATAAAAATATTTTATTCCATACTTTTAAATACAAATTGATGCTCAATTGGCTGTAATTCATATATTACAGAAGTTCATTGCCAATCTTCTTCTTTGCTTTGAGGCGCCAATCCACGATATACTTTAACACAATGATTTTCTACATCAATTTCAAAATTCATAGTGCCGGCTTCATTACCTCCTTCTATAAAAACAATAGGACCTTTATTTACCATCTGTTGGGTATCTTTATCTTTATCTATTCATTCATTAAATACTAATCTTAATGCATCATTTTCCAGCGTTAAAATAGTATACTGCTCATAATATTCTGTATATGAACCAATATCAACAACCAATTCAGGACTATTATCTTCATTAATATCCACTACTTTGATAATATGAGGAATTTTATCAATAACCAAACCCTCCAGGCCATTAGACAAAATTAATATTGATTTTAAATCTGTTTCTCCATAAATACCTGGCCCATATATAAACATAGCAGCACTATAAGATTGTGGATAAAAAGAAGAAACAACTAAATAAGAAAAATCCTGCCACGAAATAATTTGTTTATCTACCTCTATATGTTTAGCACTTATTTTTTCAGGTGTAAAACCCAAATCTACTAATGACACTGTAGCTGGATCCCATTGTCGTATTTTAAATTCTATTGTTGTCTTTTCTTTTAAATATAATGCCCCAAATCAACAAAAAGCCAGTATAATAATACAAACAACATAAGCTCCATATATTGTAAATCCTGTTTTTTTATTCATATTGTTTTTATTAAAATTTTAATTAAATTTATATATATTAAAAAGCTTTTAATAAACCACCATTATTAAATAAGTATAGCCATAACCTGCTATATTATTATATAATAATTATAGCACTTCTTGATATAAAAATCAAGTACTAAAAAATATATTAAAATTAAGTTAATATTATAATATAATACAAAGTATACAACAGCTACAACTACCATCAAAACAAAGTATCGTCCAAAAATAAATTACTATGAGATATGGGGTCTTTTATTCTTATAAAGAAGACAAACCAAATAACTTTTTTATATCTTCTGGCATAGGTACCTCATCTTTCTTAGGACTTATACCAGGATAACGCCAACTACTAATAATGATAATTTGTGGTTTTAGCTTAGTAATTTTTTCTAATTCATCATCACCCAATTTAGCCAAAATGTTTAAATCTAAATCTGATAATTCCTGTTTATTGGTTTTTAATTTTTTTCTTATCTGATACATAACCCACAATTCCTGAGGTTTTTTCTTAGAACCAATTTGTTGCATACACGCAAAAGTATTATCAGCAATACCAAACTCATTTCTATGTGGTGCACGCAAAACTCGTTTTATACGGCTGGGCACAATATTATAAAACATCATTTTTTCTTTGACATGATTGGTCCAATAATATTTATCATCATTTTTTAGATTTTTAAAAATATCCATAATCCAATTATATCTAATATAATGTATAGCTTTGTACTTAAATTATTTAATAAATAAATATCCAAACCAACTACAACAAATAATTATTAACATTGCCACTAACAATCTCCAGGCTAATTTTTTACTGCCATAAATAAAACTATATACGACTTTGCTTATCAAATTAAAAGAATTTACAGACAAAAATATAAACACAGTCCTTTTGGCAGTTAATATTTTCCCAAACGTTTCGGCTAAATTTATAGCTATGGTGTCCATACCTATTAATGATGCCAAAGACAAACTGGCTATATATCCTGGCTCGCCAAAAACAACTAAACAAATCTTAGCTATAATTCTAATCAAAACTAATTCACAAGCAAAAATCAATGCCTTGCTAAATGAAAACAAATCACCACTTGTTTTAATACTATCCTCTACTTTTGTTAAATTTTGATGTTTCCGAGCATTATAATAAAAAAACCAAAATAACAAAAAAGTAGATAATAATAATAAACATAATGTTGGCGTCAGAACTAATAATAACGACGAATTAAGAGGGGCTATTAAAATAAATAAATACACAAAACTTGCTAAATTTGCCAACATAATACTAGACATAATCCAATTAAGTACATTCGGCTGACCACTGGTGGCTTTATCTTGTTTAGACAAAGAAATTGTAAAAAGAGTAGATGATATAAAACCAGCTACTAAACTTGAAATTATTATACCTTTTTTCTTACCGAATAATTTAGATATAACAAAACCAAAAACGTCTAAGCCTGTTATAAACACAACAATAAGCCACAATTGAAAAGGATTAAATATATCAAAATAGGCTAACTGGGCAGAGCTAATACCATATACTTGCAATATATTAACAAGTCATTTTATATCACTCAAATAAAATGTTTTGTTAGGCAAAAATGGTAAAATTACCAAAGCAATAATGGCAAAACTCAACAAGCTCTCCCATTCATTTCGTGGAAATTCATGAGCAAAACGTTCTAATTTGTCTTTATATGACATCAGAACACTCAACATAATCCCCAGAGCAATAACTAATTGTATTGGAATAATCTCTGTAATAATCAGAAACCCTATCATAAATGTTAACAAAGCAGCTAACTCTGTTGTCAACCCCGTAGCTTTTTTTAATAATGCATCAACTACATAATAAGCACACAATAAAACAAAAAATGCACTAGCAAAAATATAAGAAAAAGTTGTAAACGAATAAATATTTAAAACTCCTACTAAAGCCCCAATAAGAGAAATCAGAGTAAACGTACGCAACCCTCCTAAACTGCCTAACCAAGGGGTTTGTTTATATTCTTGTCTAAATTTATTGATTTGAGCTTCTCTCTCAAGTCCTATTACAGCCCCTAAAGCCAAAGCTAATAAAAATTTTAACGGCAAAACTAATCCACTCATAATATTATATTTGTATCTATTTATTTTTATAAAGATTTATAATAAATTAAAATTATATCAAATGTGTTTTAACTTAATAATATATTATATTTATTATTTCTTTGTATTTTAAAAATTTTTTCTTATGCCCCTAAACTACTAATTACAAATTATTCAGCTCTTTCTACAAGGCTGCGGGGCCTGGACTCGAACCAAGATAAGCCGCTCCAGAGGCGACTGTCCTACCATTAGACGACCCCGCACAATATTGTGTTCTTATTATGTTACAAAACCTTTATATTATACCTTTACACCAATTGTTCTAATATTACTAACTCTAATGGCAAGCTATCTATTGGAGAGTTATAAAACTGATTTTGAGCTTGTAAAAAAGCCAAGATCAATTTATAAATTTTATTATTATCTAATAATTCAGCCTGCTCTTTTAGAATCTCCAGCTCTTCTTTGGTTACAGTCTGCGCCACAATAGTTTCTAAGTCTTTAGATATATTTAACAATACCAAGTTTCTTAAATATTCAATAATACCTTTGTTAACTTCTAATAAATTAAAACCTTCTTCATCCAATTTATGAATAAATTGGATACATTGTTCTTTATCATTTTGGATAATCAAATCAATAAAATTTTTAATTGTATAGAAATCTACATTGCCTATCAAGTCGACGACTTCTTGGACTGTTACTTCTTTGTCAAAAGTTGCTACTTGCCCCAAAATAGATTCAGAATCTCGCACTCCCCCTCGAGCGCTTAAAGCAATCATTTTTAATGCTTCTTTTTCATATTTAATATTTTCCTGTTTACAAATTTTTTCTAATTGATTAATTATACCATTCAATGAAATTCTTTTGAAATCAAATCTTTGAACTCGTGACAAAATAGTTGGTATCATTTTTTCCGGATTGGTAGTAGCAAAAATAAAAATAGCATACTCGGGCGGTTCTTCCAAAACTTTCAACAAAGCATTACAAGCAGCTTCGGTTAATTGATGTGCCTCATCAATAATAAAAATTTTATATTTACTCTTCAATGGTTTTATTTTAATATTGTCTTTTAAATTACGTATTTCATCAATACCTCTATTAGAAGCAGCATCTAATTCTATAACATCAAAAGAACTACCATTGTTTATATCATTGCATGATTCGCATTTATTACATGGCTCATATTCATTATCTTTTCTATTAAAACAATTTATAGCTTTGGCAAAAACCCGAGCCATTGAAGTCTTACCTGTACCCCGGGGGCCACAAAATAAATAAGCATGAGCTATTTTATTTTCTAAAATAGCATTGCTTAGTGTTTGGACAATTATTTGTTGCTCCAAAATTTCTTTAAATGTTTGGGGCCTATATTTGCGATAAAAAACTAATTGAGCCATTTAATCAACTTAAAACTACGTTTAATATATCCCGTTTATTAAACTTTTCGTTTAATGTAGTAAACATAACGACCACGCTCACCTATTTGAACAATTTTGCCATCATCCTCCAACATTTGCAAATACTTTGTGGCTAAACTATCCGAGACATTCAATAATTGTTCAACATCATCATTAACAATCATTTCATGGGTATCTAAATAATTCATAATTTTTTGTTTTTTATTTTCCAACTCTGATACGCCTGGCACATTTAATTTATTATTAGTATTATATTGTTTAGCTATTGTTTCGACTAAATCTTCTAATTTTTCATTTTCTTTTTTTAATTTATGTAAATCTTTGTGATTTTGATAAATCACCAATACTACTACCATTGTTCAAACCACAAAAATTAAAATTATAAACGCCATAATATATTTTGAATTTAATTTATTAAACGAAAAATATAGAATAATTATTTAAATAAAAATATATTATAAATCAATTTCACAAATCATTAAAATCACAAAATATATCAAATGTCCATTAATATACAAAAACCAGTTCTATATTTTGGTTTTAATGTTTTAATGTTGTTGGTATCAAAGACATCTGTCTAGCTCTTTTAACAGCCTTGGCCAAAACCCTTTGGTGTTTAGCACAAACTAATGTCTTTTTCCTAGGAAGAATTTTATACTGGCTTGATAAAAAATGTTTTAATATATCAACATTCTTATAATCTATATCATCAATATTTTTTTGACAAAAAAAGCATTGTTTCATAATTTGAGTTTATTTATTAAACGAAAATTATATTGTATTCGTTATATAATTTGAGTTTATTTATTAAACGGAAATTAAATTGTATTAGTTATATATTGAGAATTTAATTTATTAATTAAATGAACAATATATTGTATTCGTTATATAATTTGAGTTTATTTATTAAACGAAAATTATATTGTATTAGTTATATAATTTGAGTTTAATTTATTAGATGTAAAAAATAAAATTATTTCGCTTTATTAATTGCTTCAATATCTGCCTGATATCTTGTGGCGATTGCCATTACATTGTCGCCATAAAATCTATATGCATTATTTACTGTACCCGCAAAATAAATCATTGCCGCTCGTCATTCAGCATTATATGTTTTTGACCCTGCTCCTTTATCTGTTAAGTATAAAGCCGCTGCTACAAAAGCATCAGTAATATTCCAAGGATTTGCTGGGCTTCGACCAGTAATAGCAGCAACACGATCTTTATATCCCAACCAAGTAGAGGGTAAAAATTGTGCAGGCCCCATAGCTCCTCCCCAGCCTACCTGTTCTCCATTTTTATACATTGGGCAAGAAATAGGCGTGGAAGATGGATCCATCCCTAACTGTTTCGTTATTTGCTCAAAAGGTATCTGGTCTCGACTAGGCTTCATTACTACTTTGTAACTTTTATTTGGAGGATCGCCTGGCCTATTACAAGTCCCAACATTATTTCCCAAATTAGATTCTTGAGTTATTACTGCCAATAAAAATGCCGGGCGAATATCAATTTTAGTTGCCACTCAATTAGCTATATCTAAAGCCTCACCAAATGTAACTTTCGATTTTACACCAACTAATTCATAAATTCTACTTCTTATTTCTGCTGCCTTTTTTCTTGCTTCGCTTAATATTTGCTGATAAGTTGCTTCTTTACCCTTAGTAGCGCTTAATAATTGCTCCTGCTCTTTTTTAGTCTTATCTAGTTCTTGCTGTTGTAGTAACTGCACAGATAATAATTTTTGTGTTGTCTCTTTTTGATCGTCCAAATCTTGCTTTTGTTCTGTTAAAGTCGTTTTTAATGCTTGCATGTCCTGTAATTTGGTTTTAATTTTGTCTTGTAAAATATTTATATTATTGTTTCTATCAAAATATTCTTGAAAACTCTCATTAGCTAATAATATCTCTAAATCACTCGAACTTTTATACTGATATAATGTTTGCAGCAAAACTGCCAACTCTTGTTTATTTCTCTCAATATTGGACATTGTTTGATTTATTGCCAACTGTGTATCTTGTATTCTACCTTTAATCTGCGTGAGATTCCCTTGGCTTGATTTAATTTGTAACGAGATAGATGACGCTTTGGCTTTTAATTTATTAATGGTATTTTGTAATGTTGTTTTCTCAGTTTGAGTAGTTTTAAGTTGCTGTTCATATTGCGCTATCTGAGCATCTAACTCTTTTAATTCTTTCTCTAACTTAGCACGTTCTTCCTCATTGACAGCTTGCACCTCTACAGGTAAAAACATATTATTCCCCGGTGCTTTTACTTGATTATCATGCAAGTATCAAGCGCCTCCAATTATTAATATCAAAGACAGCCCAATTACAAAAACTGATTTGGGTATAACCAACTTCCTAATAGGTATACTCAAAGGCGCCTGCTCTTTTGTATTGGATTTTGTAGCAATAATATCAAATTTTTTAAACATAAAATATATTTAATTATTTATGTTCTGCGTCTTGTGTTAAGGTGTTATTATCTTTATCTGTTATCTGCTCAGTATTAGAAGTTACTGGTTCTGTGACAGAAGCAGCAGCCGCAGTAGAAGTCTGATTTTCCATTTCTTTTAATTCTTCTGCAATATTTTCTGGGGCAGCTAATGTCACTACTGGATTATTCTCATCAGCTAAAACTTTTACATCTTTACTAATTTTTAAATCTTTAACATATATTGTGTCTCCAAAATTTTTAATACCCGAAATATCAACTTGAATTTTGTGTGGTAAATGGGTTGGCAAAGCTTCTACTTCCACTTCTTGCATAGCCACAACTATATTGCCTCCTTCTTTTAACAAATCATTTTCGCCTACAACCTCTATATCTACATAAGCAGTTACTTTTTCAGCTAAATTAATAGCATGAAAATCTATATGCACAATTTGTTCTGATACTGGCGTGTACACTACGTCTTGTATTAACACTGGTAAAGTTTTTTTATTATCAATATTTAGTTCTATTACCGTGTTATCTCCTGCTTGTTTATATATAGATTCAAACTCTTTATAATCCACAGCTATAGAAAATGGTCCTATTTGTTGTCCATATACAGTTGCTGGAATCATACCGTTGGCACGTAATTGTTTATTTTTCTTGCCAAATACATTTCTTGTCTTGGCTGGTAAATGTAATTGATCCATTATTCAAATTTATTTATTATAAATTTACTACTCTTTATACACTAATAATAGTATATCAAATTTTAAATTTAAAAGCAACCCTTATATATAAAAATAGAACAAGACCTTTCGGTCTTATTCTATCCTGCAGTTCTCCTTTATGTTTTTACACTATCATATTATTTAATAAAAATCAAGTATCATCATATACCAAATGTATTATTGGGTAATCATTATTTTACTTTATTGGAGTTAGTATAAAAATTAAAAAACTCTAGTAATCTGCAGGCAAGATCCTCCGCACAAAGACGGAGATTAAGAGAATTACTGAGGTGCAACCCAGTATAACACCAGATTGTCCATC
>CAYOES010000006.1:1530-15151 GCA_964403105.1 uncultured Candidatus Saccharibacteria bacterium | reverse complement strand
CAATTAGAATGTTTGTAATAAGCCCATATTTTGTCAAAGGTCAAAGTATGGAGCCAAATTTTCATAACAATGACTATTTATTAGTTGATAAATTATCATATAGATTTACAGAACCAAAAAGAGGCGAGGTTATTGTGTTTAAAGCACCAGATGGTGCGAGCTATTATATTAAACGAATTATTGGTTTGCCAGGAGAAACAATAGAAATTAATAATAATTCCATTGTGGTTTTTAATAAAGAATTCCCCGAGGGATTAAAATTAAACGAAGAATATTTGCCAGCTGATGATTTAACGCTTAATAATATGACAATAAAATTACGAGAAAACGAATATTTTGTATTAGGAGACAATAGAGAGGCATCTTTTGATTCTCGTAGCTGAGGTAATTTAGAAAGAAATAAAATTATTGGTAAGGTATGAGTAAGAGTAGCGCCTATTAGTAATGCCAGAGCTATTACTTTGCCAGTTTATAAATAATATAGATTGATAAGTAATTTAGATAAAAATAAAAAACAATAAAATAAAACATTTATAAGTCAAAATTATGTCCAAAAAATCCATTCGATTTGTTGATATTAAGAAAAAATTGAATAAAGAAAAAACAGACAAATTAAACAAAGGAAAGACGAGAAAAAATATATGCCAAGCACCTCAAGGTATGCATGATATTGTTTTTGATGAGAAAAAAATATTTGATAAAGTAGTGCGAGAGATTTATAATATTGCTTGTTTTTATGGCTATGAGCAAATTATTACTCCAATTTTGGAATATGGAGATTTATTCGTGTATGGACTTGGTAAAGATAACAAAGATTTGAATGGAATGTTTTGGATCAAGAATTGTAAAAATAAAAAATTAGCTTTAAGATTGGAGGGCACTATACCTATTGTTAGAGCTTTTTTGGAACATAATATGTCTTTGTTTTTACAACCAACCAAGATTTTTTATATTGGGCCATTTTTTAATAAAACAGAACTTTATAAAGCAGGATTTGAAATTATTGAAGATGATAACATAATTAATGATGTAGAGTTGATTTGGTTATCAAAAATAATTTTACAAGATTTAAATTTAGATAATGTACGAATAGAACTAAATAGTATAGGGTGCCCAAAATGTTTTAAAAATTATGAAAAGGCAATTAAAAAATATTATAGATCAAAGAAAAACAGACTGTGTGCTTCTTGTAGAAAATATTTGGATAGTAATATTTTGATGCTTTTGAACTGTCAAGAAGAGAATTGCAGAGCACTAAGAGTAGAAGCACCCAAAATTAAAGATTTTTTATGTACTGATTGTAAAAACCATTTGCAAAACATTACTCAATATTTAAAAGATATGCATATTCCATTTGTTTTGAACCCTGAATTGGTGTTGCGAGATAATTATTATAATAAAACTATTTGAAGTTTTGTTTATGATAATATAATTTCTGAGGATAATAAAGAAACTATTGTTTTAGCCTATGGTGGCAGACAAGATAATTTATTAAAATTATTTACTGGGCAAAACAAACCGATTACTGGCTTGGTATTAAATATTTATGATATAGTAAATGTTTTGAAAACACATAAATTGTTGGATATTAGAAATAAAATACCTAATTTTTTTCTTATGCCAGTAGGGGAAACAGCAAAAAAGAAAAGTTTTGAAATTTTGGAAGAATTAAGAAAAAATGATATTAAAATTTTATTTAGTTTTGGTAAAGACAGTGTTAGATCGCAAATGAAATTTGCAGATAAAATTAAAACAAAATATATTTTATTGTTAGGACAAGAAGAAGTCAATAGAAATGAAATAATTTTACAAGAAGCTTCTTCAGAACTACAAGAAAATATTCCATTACCTAAATTGATAAAGGTCTTAAAAAATAAACTTAATAACGCATAGTAGAATATTATGTCTATAAAAATTCAGAGAAAAGAAAACGAATCTATTTCTACTTTTATTTATAGAGCATCTCAGATAATTCAAAAAAGTGGAGTACTTATGGAAGCTCTAAAACACCAAAATCATATTAAAAAGCCCAATGAGCGCAAGAAAAAATTGGCAGCTTTGCATAGAATAAAAGTTCTTAAAGATATTGAATATAAAAAGAAAATGGGATTGCCAATTAATAAACATTAGAATAAATTATGATAAAAATAGAATTTTTATTATATAATTTTTCTAACATAAAGATTACACAGCAAGATTTATTAAAACAATATACAACTAAAATAATTAATACTATTATACCATTGTTAAATCCTAATATAAAACAAGTAAGTTTGGCAGTAGTTATGCTAAATTCGAAAGATTCATACCAATTAAATAAAATTTGGAGAAAAAAGCGTTATGTCCCTGTGGAGTTGAGTTTTGCTAATTATTCACAGCAATACTTGAAAAAAATCAAAGAAAGTAGTATAATATTAGGAGATATTATCTTGACACCAGAATTGTTACAAACTTCACAAGACTACAAAACTGCACTTATTCATAGCCTTTTACATCTTTTGGGATATAATCATAATACCCAAGCAAATTATAAAAAGATGCAAAAATGAGAGAAGTCTTTTTTAAAAAATTAAAAATATTTTATGCGACAAGCTTTATTGGCTTTAGATATAGGGACTAATAATATACATATTGCGGTTTTTAAAACAAATCCTAATCAGATTATATTAAACTGGAATCGTCCTTCGGTTGGAGTAAAACGAGGAGTAATTTGTAATGTAGATGATGTATCGGCGTGTTTGGATAAAGTATTGGATGAAGTAGCAAGCGCTTTAAATACCAATGTTTTAAAGGGCATTGTTTGTATTGGAGGTAATAATATTGAAATGAGGAAATCAAAGGGTATAGCTATTATTGCTAATGATAATAATGAGATTAATAAGCCAGATATAGCCCGTGCTCAGCAATCTTCTCAGTCTTTTGCTTTGCCTGTCAATAGAACTTTAATACATAGTATCCCACAAAAGTTTTTAGTAGATGGTGTAGAAGTTTCAGATAACCCCGTTGGTATGGTAGGTATGCGTTTGGAAGTAGAAAGCTTAATTATTGATGCATTTACGCCAGAAATAAGAAATTTGGATAATGTATTAAAAAATGTTGGTTTTAAACAAGATGCCTTATTAGTAAATACTTGAGCTGGATCTTATGGTGCTTTATCTAAACAAGAAAAAGAATTGGGTGTAATTGGTATTGATTTAGGAGCTGGTACTACGAGCTTTTCGGTATTTGAAGAAGATAAAATGATTTATACCAAAGTGTTACCAGCTGGAGGTAATTATATTAGTAATGATATAGCTTTATGGTTAACAATTCCACCAAATGAAGGAGAAAATATAAAAATCAAATGAGGAAGTGCTTATGCTTTGAAAGTAGATAAGAAAGAAATGTTAAACTTGGGCGATATTGTAGCTGGTGAAGATAAAAATTTTTCTCGTAGAGAATTAGCCGAAGTAATACAAGCTCGCTTGGAAGAAATTTTTGATTTTATTAATGGAGAGTTAAAACAAATTGGTAAATATGCCAAATTGCCTGGAGGGGTAGTGTTATATGGTGGTGGAGCCAATTTGCCAGATATTGTAGAATTGGCAAGAGACAAATTAAAATTGCCAGCGCGTATAGCCCATCCGCAATTTAATGGCTTAATAGAAACAGACCCGAGCTTTGTAAATGTTGTGGGGGCGATACAATGATATTTATATGATGAATATGATCATAATGCTCCAATACTTAATAGCCATGGTTTGGGTAATCTAATTTCAAAACTTTTTAAAAATTTTAATCCTTAAATATATAATATGGCGCAAACAGCTTCAAATAATAATTTTAAATCCAAGCCCAATATTAAAATTAAAATTATTGGTATAGGTGGTGGAGGCGGTAATATTTTAACAAGAATGTATAAAAGAAAAGTAGACGGAGTAGAGTTTATTGCCTTGAATACAGATGCTCAGGCATTACATTTTACTAAAGCAGACAAAAAAATCAATATTGGGGTTAATTTAACCAGGGGCTTAGGAGCAGGAATGGATCCAGAAATAGGTAAAAAAGCTGCCGAAGAGAGTTTACCAGAAATAGAGGAGGCTTTGAATGGAGCTGATTTAATTTTTATTACTTGTGGTCTTGGTGGGGGTACTGGATCAGGTGCTGCACCTGTTGTGGCAGAAGCAGCGCGCAAGACCAATGCGTTAATTATTGGAGTAGTGACGAAACCATTTTTCTTTGAGGGTACTAAAAGAATGGATATTGCCAATGAAGCTTGAAAAAAAATATACAACAATGTGGATGCACTAATTACAATTTATAATGATCGTATTTTTAATATTATTGAAAAAGACACACCTATTTTAGAAGCGTTTAAACAAATTGATGAGATTTTAAGACAAGGTGTACAAGGCATTTCTGATTTAATAAATTTTCCAGGTCTTATTAATTTAGATTTCGCTAATTTACAAACTATTTTGGTTAATGCCGGAGATTCGATTATTGGTATTGGTAAAGCTTCTGGTAAAGATCGTACAATAAAGGCAGCCAAAGCAGCGATTTCGTCGCCATTGCTTAATTTATCTATCGATGGTGCTAGTCGTATTTTATTTAATATTAGTGGACATAATGATTTAACATTATCCGAAATTACCGAAGCAGCAAGAATAATTACTGATACAGCAGATCCAGCTGCCAAAATTATTTTTGGTGCATCTTATGATAATGAATTAAAGTCTGGAGAAGTAAAAGTAATTGTTATTGCGGGTGGTTTTGGTCAAACAAAACAACCCCAAGAAGAATTATTTAGCAATTCAAGTATACCAGAGATATTTTCACATCAGTATAATACTGCAAAACAAGAAAGTGATGTTTTTTCATTGCCTTCATCCTATAATTTTAAAGACGAAGTCAAGAATAATGTAAAAAAATTTGAAGACAAAGAAAAAAATAATCTTGGCAATTCAGATGGCGAGAAAATTGTAAGTGTAGACTTGACAAATGAAGAAAAATGGGATGAAAAAGAATTAGAAATACCTGCCTTTTTAAGAAAAAGAAAGAAGTAAAAATAAATAAGTTGTCAATCTTGCTATTTTTTTAAACCTTTGATATACTATTTAAACTCGCATCAAAGGTTTTTTCTTTTTATTAATAAAATAATTAAAATTTTATTATGATGTCACCTAGCAAAGCTGTTTTGGCGCCAAAAGCCAAAAAAACTAATAAAAATCATATTAAATTAATCAAAAATAGGGAAGGCGTGGTAATAAAATATGATATATCACGTATTGAAGATGCAGTTTTTAGAGCTTTTTCTACTAATGAAGAAGGCAACAAAACAGAAGCCAAAAATATAGCCAAAAAAGTTACATTTATTGTTAATCGTAGGTTTAAACAAGGAGAAATTCCAACAGTAGAAGATGTGCAAAATATTATAGAAGAAGTTTTGATATTGCAAGGATATGTAGAAACCGCAAGAAATTATATTTTATATCGCGAACAACGTAGAAGATTGCGTGAAAGCAAAATTACGAAAGAAGAAGCCATTGATTTAGTAGGAAATTATTTAGATTCGACAGATTGAGAAGTCAAAGAAAATAGTAATATGAATTATTCTTTACAGGGATTGAACAATTATATTTCTAATAATATTACTAAAAGATATTGGTTAAATAAAATTTATCCCAAAGAAATACGTGATGCTTCAAAAAATAATTTGTTTCATATTCATGATTTAGGGACTTTGGGCGCATATTGTTGCGGGTGAGATCTCTATGATTTGTTGTGTCGAGGATTTGGAGGCGTAAATAATAAAATACAATCAAAACCTCCAAAACATTTTCGGACTGCTTTGGGGCAAATTATAAATTATTTTTATACTTTACAAGGAGAAGTAGCTGGTGCGCAAGCTTTTTCTAATTTTGATACTTTATTAGCTCCTTTTATTCGTTATGATAATTTAAACATCCAAGAAGTAAAACAAGCTTTACAAGAATTTTTATTTAATGTAAATGTACCAACACGGGTAGGATTTCAAACTCCTTTTACCAATATAACTTTGGATTTACAGATACCGAGTAATTATAAAGATATGCCAGTAGTGATTGGTGGACAGTTGCAAAAAGAAACATATAAAGAATTTCAGCCAGAGATGGATGTGTTTAATAAAATATTATGTGAGGTATTTACCGAAGGTGATGCGAGTGGCAGGGTATTTACTTTTCCTATTCCAACATACAATATTACCAAAGATTTTGATTGGAGTAATCCAAATTATGAAGGTATTTGGCTTATGACTGCAAAATATGGATTGCCATATTTTTCGAATTTTATATCTTCAGATATGTCGCCCGAAGACGCCAGATCAATGTGTTGTAGATTAAGGCTTGATAAACGCGAGCTGTATAAAAGAGGTGGAGGATTGTTTGGGGCTAATCCCAAAACTGGAAGTCTGGGAGTAGTAACAGTAAATTTACCAAGAATTGCGTATTTATCCAAAACTAGAAAAGATTTTTTTGCAAAATTAAAAGAAGTAATGGATTTGGCCAAAGAATCTTTGGAAATAAAACGTAAAACAATTGAACAGTTTACTCTAAAAGGCTTATATCCATATTGTCGATATTATTTACAAGATGTTTATAAAATGCGTGGGTCTTATTGGGCCAATCATTTTGCTACTATTGGTTTGGTTGGTGGTAATGAAGCTTGTCAAAACTTTTTGGGGTGTTCAATTGCTGATAAGGAAGGTAAGAAATTTATGGAAGAAGTATTACAATTTATGAGAGACATATTAGTGGAATATCAGGACGAAACTGGTAATTTATATAATTTAGAAGCTACGCCAGCTGAGGGAACTTCATATCGTTTAGCCAAAATTGATAAAGATGAATTTCCGGATATTATTACAGCAGGTGAGGATGCGCCTTATTATACCAATTCTACACAATTACCAGTTAATTTTACTGACGATCTGTTTGAGGTATTGGATCATCAAGATAGTTTACAAGTTGCTTATACTGGAGGTACAGTAGTCCATGGGTTTATTGGCGAGGAAATTAGAGATCCATCTTCAGTAAAAACATTAGTAAAAACAATTTTTAGTAATTATCGTTTGCCTTATATGACAATTACTCCAACGTTTAGTGTCTGTCCTACACATGGTTATATTGCTGGTGAACATTTTACTTGTCCAAAATGTGTAATTGAACAACCTTGTGAAGTTTATTCACGTGTTGTTGGTTATTTAAGACCTGTGCAGAGTTGGCATGTTGGTAAACAAGAAGAATTTAAACAAAGATTAGAATTTAATTGAAATAAAGTAATAAACAAAGGTGCTATTGTTAAAAGTTCTAAAAAATAAATATGATATTTGGAGGGTTTCAACAATTGTCTTTGATTGATTACCCTGGGAAGATATGTGCTATAGCTTTTACTATAGGGTGTAATTTTAGGTGTGCCTTTTGTCATAATAAAGAATTAGTTTTGCCAGAACTTATTGCCAAACAGCCTATTATTACCGAGGATGATATTTTGACTTTTTTGAAGACTCGTATAGGAAAATTGGAAGCTTTGTGTATAACAGGAGGAGAACCAAGTCTATATGATGATTTAGATAAATTTTTACAAAAAATAAAACAATTAGGGCTTTTGATAAAACTCGATACCAATGGTACAAATCCAACAATATTATCAAAAATTTTAGATGCAAAATTAGTAGACTATATAGCTATGGATATTAAAGCGCCATTAACTACGCAAGATTATAATAAAATTACAGGTGTACAAGTAAATTTAGATAATATTAAAAAAAGTATTGAGCTTATAAAAACAAAATTGTCTGATTATGAATTTCGTACTACTGTTGAGCCCTCACTTAGAGAACAAGATATTTTACAAATAGCTAAATATCTAGCACCTGCAAAAAAATATTTTTTACAGGAATTTAGAACTGGCAATACGTTAAATCCTTTGTATAATTCTATGAAAGGTTTGAGCCAAGATGAATTAGAAAAAATTAAAGATAAAATAAAAGATAATTTTGAACAAATTGGAGTGAGATAAAAATTATTTGATTGTCGCATTATCCCCTTATTTTTTAGAAAGGGGATCTGTTTGATTTAAAGAAAATTTTGATAATATATACAATGCTGCTAAAACCCAAAATTTTTGACATAACAATGTTTTGTTTTTAGAAGAAGGGTTGCAAATAAAACAATCAAGTTTGCTTTTAAAATTAAATGATTTTAATTATCAAAAAGTTGATTATGTAAAATTTCCTGGTGAATTTTCGCATAGGGGATTTATTATTGATATTTTTTCCCCCAGTCAGGAAAAACCAATTCGTATAGAGTTTAGTGGTAATTATATTGTTAAAATATCGTTTTTTAGTGTCCAAGAACAAGAAAGTATATTTGAGAAACAAAAAAATAAATTATTAAAAAATTTACCTGAATTGGCTGGTTTAGAAATTGGAGATTTTGTAGTACATGTTGATCATGGTATAGGAATATTTCGAGGATATCAAGAAGTACCTGTAGAATCAAAAAATTTAGAATGTCAAAAATATTTTATTATTGAATATGCTCCCCCAGCACCCCATAAAGAACCTGATAAACTTTTTGTGCCTTATGATAAAGCGAATAAATTAAGCAAATATTATGGATTTGAAAACCCGACAATTCATCGTTTGTCTACTCAAACTTGATTTAATACCAAAAAGAAAGTAAAGGAAGATGTTTTGGCTTTTGCCCAAAATCTATTGAATTTATATTCCAAAAAAGAAATAAGCAAGACTGAGCCATTGTGGGGAGACGCTGAATTAGAAGGGATATTAAATAGTACTTTTGATTTTGAATTGACACCAGATCAAGTAAAAGCCATTCAGGACATATACAAAGATTTAGAATCAGGTAAGCTTATGGATAGATTGATTTTGGGAGATGTTGGTTTTGGAAAAACTGAAGTAGCCATACGAGCTGCTTTTAGAGTGGTTTTGCATAAAAAACAAGTTGTACTTTTGGCACCCACTACTATTTTAGTTAAACAGCACGAAGAGGTATTTAAAAATAGATTAGAGCGTTTTGGATTATCTATAGTTTCTATGTCTCGACTGAATAGTAAAGAACAAGATAAAAAAAATTTATCAATGATAAAATCTGATAAAGCTGATATTATTATAGGTACTCATAGATTATTGAGTAGTGATATTAAATTTAGTAATATAGGAATGTTGATTATTGATGAAGAGCAAAGATTTGGTGTAAAACAAAAAGAAAAGATTCGGGCATTGAATGATAAAGTCCATGTGTTGAGTTTGTCAGCCACACCTATTCCAAGAACATTAAATATTGCTTTATCTGGATTTAAAAAAATGAGTGTTATAGAAACTCCACCTATTAATAGATTACCCGTGCAAACATATATTTTGCCTTATAAAAAACCAATTGTTATAGAAACAATACAAAAAGAAATAGAACGGCGAGGACAGGTTTTTTATATTCATAATAGAATAGTTAATATAGAACAGAGTGTATTGGATTTGAAAAGGGAATTGCCGAAAATAAAAATAGATTTTTTGCATGGTAGAATGTCAGAAAAAAATATTGTAAAAGTTATGGAAAAATTTAAAAACCAAGAAATAGATGTTTTAGTATCTACGACTATTATTGAAAATGGGCTTGATTTATCAAATGTCAATACTTTAATTGTCGAAGATGCTACACGATTGGGTTTAGGCGAAGCCTATCAGCTAAGAGGAAGAATTGGTAGGGGCGAGTTGGATTCTTTTGCTTACTTTTTTTATCCCAAACGTTTAACAAATAAAGCCCAAATGAGGCTGCAAGCTTTGAAAGAAGCGAATTATTTGGGCGCAGGATATCAAATTGCTTTGCGTGATTTAGAAATACGCGGAGCAGGTAATATATTAGGTAGGGCTCAGTCAGGTAATATAAATAAAGTCGGATATAATTTATATTGTCAAATGTTAAATCAAGCTATGCATAATAATTTATAGGTATATAGAGATCTTGATATTTAACTAATTTTGTGATAGTATATAATTATATACGTATTTAGTTACAAAAACGATTAAATTGCATACAAAATGTTCAAAAAAATAAAAACCTTTTTTAGAGAGTCTTTTTTAGAACTCAAAAAAGTTCATTGACCAACTCCCAAAGAAACCAAAAATTTAACAATAGCTGTTTTAGTATTGGCGGCTTTTTTTGGTTTGATTTTGGCTTTAATGGATTTTGGTTTAGGTAAAATAATTTATCCTTTAATCATTAAATAAGCAAAATTATTTAGAAAATTGATGTTTAAAGTTTAATATATTAATATTATGGCAAAACAAGAACTGGATTTAGGCAGAAATTGATATGTGTTGCATACAGCTGCGGGTTATGAAGAAGCTGTAGCACGTAATTTGAAGTCTCGTATAGAGGCTTTTGATTTGGGTGATAAAGTATTTGATGTAATGGTACCAATTGAAAAAAAGATCAAAATTAAAAATGGTAAGAGAATTGTTTATGAAGAAAAAATGTTTCCTTCTTATGTATTTGTAGATATGATTGTTGATGATAGCTCGTGGTATGTTGTGCGTAATACTCCCCATGTTACTGGGTTTATTGGTGCTGGATCTACTCCTTTGCCCGTAGACAAAAAAGAAATTGATATTATTTTCAAAAGAATTAGAGGAGACGAGCCTCATTATAAAATTGATTTGTCTATAGGCGATAGAGTCAAAATTATTGATGGCCCATTTAAAGATTTTGAAGGCAAAGTGCAGGGTGTTGATACTGAGAAAGGAAGAGTAAAGGTTTTGGTGGGTGTATTCGGAAGAGAAACTCCTATTGATGTCGATTTTCTCCAAATTAATAAAATTGATTAATATAAAATATATTTAATAAAAATCCTTGTATAGTCAAGGGACAAAATATTTTTTGTCGTATAAATTATATATAATGGCACATAAACCAATAAAAGCAAATATAAAATTAGAAATTAAAGCAGGCGCTGCTAACCCTGCTCCTCCAGTTGGTCCAGCATTAGGACAGCATGGAGTTAATATTCAAGAGTTTTGCAATACTTTTAATAATGCTACTAAAGACAAAGCAGGTGATATTATTCCAGTAGAAATTACAATTTATGAAGATCGTACTTTTTCATTAGTTTTTAAAGAACCACCTGTGGCTAGTTTAATTTTAAAAGAAGCTGGTATTGAAAAGGGTTCGGCTAATCCTTTGAACAAAGTAGGCAAAATTACTAAACAGCAAGTAGAATCTATTGCCAAAAGAAAAATGCCTGATTTGAATACTACAGATTTAGAAGCGGCTATGAACATTGTTGAAGGTACAGCTCGCAGTCTTGGGATAGATATTGTATAAATTATCGATTAAAAATTTAGAAAAATTAACAAAGACATTTTTAAAATATCATTCATTATGATTTCTAAAAAAAATAAAGGCTGTTTAATTTTTTTAGAAGGTAGTGATTTTTCTGGTAAAACTACTCAAAGCGAGTTGTTGTTTAAATATTTAAAACAACAAGGGTTGCCTGTTGTCAAGACCAAGGAGCCTGGAGCAACAAATTTAGGAAAGCAAATACGTCAGATTCTTTTATTTTCTAAAGAAAAGATAGATTGTAAAGCAGAAGCTTTTTTATTTAGTGCTGACAGATCAGAACATTATAACAAAATAATTATTCCAAATTTAAACAAGCACAAAATAGTTATTTCTGATAGAAATTGACCTTCTACTATTGCGTATCAAGGTTTTGGTAGAGGTATTTCTTTACGTTTTCTGGATTATCTTAGAAAAGAAGCGACATATGGTATAAAACCAGATTTGATTATTTTTTTAGATATTATTCCTTCGGATTATATTAAGGTTTGTAAGCAAAGACAGGAAACAAGACATAAAAAATTGACTCGTTTTGAACAAGAAAAACTTGATTTTCACAAAAAAGTAAGAAGAGGGTTTTTATATTTAGCAAACAAAGATACAAAACACTGAAAAATAATTAATGCCAATCAGCCAGTAGATAAAGTGTTTCAAGATATACAAAAGATTGTAGATTATACTCTTAAACATATTTAATATTCCAAAATGGTTAAAATAGAGCATATAAATATTAATGGGCAATCTTATATTCCTTGTATTGGGTTGGAAGTTCATATTGAGTTGAAAACTAATACCAAAATGTTTTGTAGTTGTAAAAATGATTCTAATGAAATTATACCAAACACTAATGTTTGCCCGATTTGTATGGGGCATCCTGGCACATTACCAGTACCTAATAAAGATGCTATAGAGAAAATTATTAAGCTTGGTATGGCATTGGGTTGTGATATACAAAAAGAAGCAACATTTGATCGCAAGAATTATTTTTATCCTGATTTGCCAAAGGGGTATCAAATTAGTCAGTCTTTTGTGCCTTTTTGTTTAGGAGGTAAGATGCCTTTGTTTTTGTCATTAAATGATGAAGTAAATTATGTACAATTGCGAGAAATACATTTAGAAGAAGATGCGGGTAAATTGTTACATACAAATGCGCCAGGTATTGCCCTTGTGGATTTTAATAGGGCTGGAGTGCCATTGGTTGAATTAGTAACAGAACCAGTTATACATTCTGGCGAAGAAGTACGATTATTTGGTGAAAGTTTGCAATTACTTGTAAATTATTTGGATATTTCCAATGCTGATATGGAAAAAGGAGAAATGAGAGTAGAAGTTAATATAAGTATATCAAATGTTGAGCAAAATGATATAAATAATACATTAATAAATTTAGGACAAAAGGTAGAAATAAAAAATATTAATTCTTTTAGTGCAGCTTGCAAGGCAGTAGAATTTGAAATATCTCGACAAACAGAAATATTACAAAATGGACAAAAAGTAGTAGGGGAAACTCGTGGTTGAGATGATATCAAACAAATTACTTTTTCTCAAAGATTAAAAGAAGAGTCAAATGATTATAGATATTTTCCTGAGCCAGATTTGGTACCAATAGAAACACAAAGTTTTTTATATCAAGAACTACCAGAATTACCTTGGGTTAGACGTCAACGATTTATACAAAATTATAAGTTGGAACCAAAAAAGGTTTTGCTTTTTATCAAAAATATAGAGTTGGGAGATTTTTTTGAAGTGTTGGTCAAAACCAGTATAGAGTCGATAAATAATATTGAGCAAAACCAAAATATTATAGAATTGTGTTATAATTATTTAACAGTTGATTTTTTAGGCTTGATTGCTAAAGAAAACAAGACATTTTCAAAAGATTTATTAAATCCAAACAATTTTGCTTTATTAATTAAATATTTAATAGAAAATAAAATTTCATCTAAAGGCGCCAAAATTATTATTGAGAATTTAGTACGAGATCCTAATTTGAACACTGAAGATATATTAAATAATAATAATTTATTACAAGTATCTGATGAAAATTTTGTAGTAGAGTTGGTACAAAAAGTTTTACTAGATAATCCAAGCTCTGTACAAGAATATAAAAATGGTAAGGAGTCAGTGTTACAATTTCTGATAGGTCAAGCAATGAAAGCAAGTAAGGGCACAGCAAATCCACAAATAGTTAAAGAAATTATGTTAAAGCTTCTTGGGTAGTATTGTAATTAGATATTTATTTG
>CAYOES010000006.1:0-1430 GCA_964403105.1 uncultured Candidatus Saccharibacteria bacterium | reverse complement strand
TTTATTTCATCACGCAGCTTGGCTGCTTTTTCAAAATCTCAGGCTTTTATAGCTTGTTGTAATTCTTTTTCTAAATATTTTAGAACGTTTTTTTGATTATTTGTTAATTTATTTAATTCTTCTGAAGTATCGGTATAGTTTACGAACGATTTTTTTATTTCTTTATAAATTGTTGTTGGCGTTATATTGTGTGTTTTATTATATTGTTGTTGGATTTGTCGTCGTCTGTTGGTTTCATAGATTGTTTGTTTTATTGAATCTGTAATAGTATCGGCATAAAGAATAGCCCTACCTTCTGTATTACGAGCGGCTCTTCCTATTGCCTGTAATAAAGCAATTTTATTTCTTAGATATCCCTCTTTATCTGCATCAAGAATAGCTATTAAAGTTACTTCTGGAAGATCAAGTCCTTCCCGTAAAAGATTAATTCCTACAATAACATCAATGTCGCCTGTTCTTAATTTTTCGATTATTTTAGGTCTTTGAAGTGGTTTGATATCAGAGTGTAAGTAACTGGTTTTTATATTTTTGGCTAATAAAAAATCAGTTAAATCTTGGGCTGAACGTTTGGTAAGGGTTAAAACTAAAGTTTTTTCTCCTTTTTTGATTTGTTTTTCAATTTCTGCAACCAGATCAGGTATTTGAGTTTTGCAAGGTCTAACTTCTATTTTTGGGTCAATAATTCCAGTAGGTCTAACAAGCTGTTCTATAATATGTCCCTGAGATTTTTTGATTTCTCATTCTTTTGGAGTAGCTGAAGTATATATTATTTGTGAAATTTGTTGTTCAAATTCATTAAATTTTAATGGTCTATTATCCAAAGCAGATGGTAAACGAAATCCGAAATTTATTAAAGTTTCTTTTCTGGAACGATCGCCTCAATACATTCCTTTTAATTGGGGAATAGTTATATGGCTTTCGTCTACAAATATTAAAAAATCATTATTAAATTTATAATGGTAATACCCTAAAAGCGTAAAGGGCGGATCGCCGGGATTTTTAAAATTTAAATGTCTGGAATAATTTTCAATGCCATTACAATATCCTGTTGTTGTGAGCATCTCTATATCATAGTTTGTGCGTTTTTTGAGTCTTTCATATTCTACTATCTTTTTTTGTTTTTTTAATTTTGTTAGTTCTTGTTTTAGTTCTGATTTGATGCTCTTAATGGCATATTGAAGTTTTTGTTTATCAGTAAAAAATAGAGTAGCAGGGTAAATAGTATATTGTTTATGATTTGATTCTTGATAGTTTGTATATGATTTTGGCAAAGATATCTTGTTTGGTTCTTTACTCAAAATATTGGTTTTGGTTTTTATGTTTATAATAATATTTTGTTTAAATTCAACTTCTAGTATTTCGATACCTGTTGGTAAAAAAATTTCTATTGTATTTTCACGTCATCTAAAACATCCAGATTCTGGATCTAT
>CAYOES010000005.1:8742-16183 GCA_964403105.1 uncultured Candidatus Saccharibacteria bacterium | reverse complement strand
TGTTTTATTTTCCCTTATTTAATCTATTATTGGCCTGTATTATATTTGATCTTATGTGTTATATGTTTGTTATATTCTCCATCGTAGTATTGATTATATATTTGCTTTTATACTTATTTATTTTTTATTGTTATATTTTCCATTGTAGTATTGATTATATTTACTCTTATATTTATTATTATATGATTGTTATATTTTCCATTACAGTATTGATTATATTTACTCTTATGCTTATTTATTATTATTGTGTTATTGTTATATTCTCCATCGTAGTATTGATTATATTTACTCTTATATTTGTTATTATTTGATTGTTATATTCTCCATTGTAGTATTAATTATATATTTAATCTTATACTTATTTATTATTATGTTATTGTTATATTCCCCACCGCAGTATTGATTATATGTATTCTTGTCCTTATTTGCTATTTTTTATTATTATATTTTCCATTACAGTATTAATTATATTTGCTCTTATATTTATCCTTATTTATTATTTTATTGTTATATTCTCCATCATAGTATTTGTTATATTGTATTATGTTGATTGTTCCCTCGTTTAGTGGCTAATAATTGTTGTGGGTCAGAAGTAATAATTTGGTCCTCTGTATATGAAGGGATAACTTGTATTACTGCATGTTTATTTCCTGCTATAAAAAGCCCTGTGCCAACGTCTGCTTGTAATAATATTGCTTTTTCTACTTCTGTTAAGTGTAAGGCATTACCTATTTTATCAATAGTAGCGGATGATTGCTTAAATAACATTTTTAAAGATGAATTAGTAATAAGTGGCAGTCCGTATGGAGAATCTAAGAAATCTCCGATATCCTGAGTAATGGTTGTTAATCCTAAATAATATTTTCTGCTTCGTTTGGCAATCCCAAATATAAAATCAGCGCTTTCTTTATTTTTTAGTAGATATCAAGCTTCATCAATAATTAATAGACGTTTTTTCATATCTTTTTTAATATTATTTCAAATATAATTTAGCACAGTATACATTGCAATAGGACGTAATTCTTCTTCTAAATCTCTTATATTAAATACCACAAAGCGTTCATTAATATTTATATTAGTTTGTTGATTCAAAAATCCAGCATAAGTGCCTTTGGTATACTTATATAATTTAGCAGCCATATCTGCACCTCCTTTCATAGTTTCTAAGACAGCTTGTAAATCTTCTAAAATAGGTATATTCGCTGATGTCGTAGATTCAATGGAAATGTCACGCGCAGCATAAGTTTGAACGATTGCTTGATCTAAAAGAACTTCTTCTTGTGCTGTTAATTCTCCAATTAAAATTTTTACCAAGCCTATCAAAGTTAAAATATGGCTTCTAAATACTTCTGGTGCAGTTTCATCTGCGCCTATAATTGGTAAATCAAATGGGTTAATATGATTTTCTGATCCTACTGAAATTTTCCAAAAACTACCACCAATTGACTGCGCCAAATATTGGTATTCATTCTCTGGGTCTATAATAATAACAGTTGATCCTAACATTAATGAACGTAAGGCTTCAAGTTTAACACTATAGCTTTTACCACTACCAGCAGTACCAAATACACACATATTGGCATTTTCCATATTAAATCTATCAAAGATAACTAAACTATTATTATGTACATTTACGCCATACAAAATGCCTTTGTTATCTGTAAGATCCAAAGATATAAAAGGAAATAGAGTTGAAGCTGGTCCTGAATTTAATAATACACTAAATCCCAATCTATCCAAACCAAGAGGCAAAGAACTCTCGTATCCTTCGAACTGGCGAAAATTAGCCGATTTAATATATATTAATTTACTTTCTAAAAGGCTTTGGACTTTGGCTTCTATTTCATTTAATTCTGTCTCAGATTTTGCCAGAATAGTAATATATACAGCCACTCTAAACATTTTTTCTTGTCCTTGGACAATAGCATCTCGTAAATTTTCAATATCTTGTAAAGACGTTTCTAAAACAGGGTTTCTAGGTGCGCCCCGTTCTTGCTCTAAAGCGATTTGAGCGCCAATATCTCCTAATTTTTTACGGAGTTGTTTTAAAATGAGAGTATTATCTACTGGATGATAAGAAATAGAAATATTAAATAAATGTTCCATTTCAATAATGGGTTCAAATCAATTCATACTTAGATAGCGAGGATAAGTTAAAATAAATAAAGTTCGGCAATATGTCTCACCTAATTTTATAGAAGTTGAATTAACAACTAATCCAGATGGTGCAATCAAATCTCGTAATGTCGAGACTGCTTGTGCATATTCGCTCGGTATAATTGGTGTTGTTTTTGTAGATTTTTTTGAAAAAGGTAATTTCATTTTACAAGTTTAAACAATTATTTTACTGCTCGCATTATCTGGATTGTATAAATTATAAAAAAGCTGGATTATTTCATCGGTCTGGACAATATTAGCTTCTAATCCCATACGAATTAAATAAGTTAAAATCGTATCTTGCCTAATAAGTAATTGTTGATAGTTTCTTTGGAACTCTTCTTCTGGCATAATAGTTTCGGTAGCAAAAGCTTCTCGTTTTAGATTTAATATATTAGAAAACATATCTTTGATATTAGAAAAAATTGTTGAGGTTTTAATCACAATAGGATCGTAAGGTACTACTATGTAAAATGTTTTTTTCATAATAGGATAGTTTTTAATAAAATCAGAAATAAATGTTATATAATCATCAATTTGATATTTTAACAATTGATTTTGTTCTGTTTTGGTAGCCTCAGTAATTTGGCTAATATATTGATCGATATTGGTTTTGCGTGATAGTGCAATAACTTCCAAAGAAAACTCCAAATTATTTAAAAAAGATTGCCAGCTGTATATTATACTCTCCTGTTCTTCTTGGGGCATTAACATTAAATTTACACCTTTTATTTCAATCAAAGAGCGCAAGGCACCGTTTTTTAATATTATAATATTATTTCTGATTTCACTAATAGGTAGTAATGATTGACTACCAAAAGTTTCTTGTACGTTTAGTGTTTTTGGCATAATTATTTATTTATCCTCTTTGTTAAGTATTTTTGTTAATTCCGATATATCTACTTTGCTTTTACTTTTATTAGTCAGTAGTGGAGAAGCAGTTTGATTAGTTTCTTTGGTTGATTGTTGGGGTATTGAAGTGTTTATATATGGTTTTTTCCAAATATATACACGGGGTAATCATATATGTTTTATTAAGGGCATTATTAATTTATATGTTGGTGTACCATCGACTTGTAAAAAAGCTAAAATAATTGTAGCAGAACCTATTAAAATAATCAATAATAATGATACCCATGATGTTAATAAAGAATAAGATAAATAAACTAAAGCTCCACCAAATACTAAAATAATAACTTGGGTAAAAGTTAATGACCCAATTAATCTGGATTCCTCTTCTATATATTGTGGTACTTGGAAACTTTGCATATTATAATATTTATTGTGTATATTTATTGAATTTTTAAGTATTAGACAGATCTATAAATTTTGTTTGAGCAGTATTTTTGGATCCTTGCTCATATTGATATGGGTTTGTTGGTTGTGTGGTTATTTTTTTATATTTTATAGGTGTTTGAGAAATATTTGGATTGTTAACAGGCGATTCTAAATCTATGTTTTTAATACTCGGTGCTATTGGTTCACGCATTTTTTTCATTTTTAATATATCAGGAACGTCTGCTGGGTTGATATCAATAGGGTGGGTGGTATTGTTTGTTTCGCTCTCGCCTTTTTGTATAATGCTTGGAGTTTTTTTAATTTTGAAAGGTGATTCAAATTCTATGTCTTGGCTTTGTTGTTCTTGTGTATTATTATTGGGAAGATTGGTATTGGTATTAAAATGGTAAGACTGTATTAGGTTTTCAATTTTAGTTTTTGGAGTTTGCATTTGTTCCATTGCCTCTAATAATTTATTTGGTTTGTCTTTTTTATTTGTAGGTGGTCTATCTTTTAAAATTTCATTGGGATTATTTATAGGCACTGATTGCTGAGTAGATGTTGGTATCATAGATGTTTGGGGCATAGCTGTATTAATATTTGCTGTATCAATTTTTGTATTTTTGTTAGAGGATATATCAGGGTTTGCTTCTTTTACAATTGTTGGTTCTGATATAATCGCCGAAGGGTTGGATACTTGTTTTTGCGAAAGATTTTTAATAACATTCAAAATTTGTTCCATATTTTGTTCATAAGATTGTGTGGTGCTTGGTGTTTGAATATTATTTATATTTTGTTTATCTGTCTCAATATTTGTAATATTATTAGTTGCATTAGCTGTTTGTTTTTTAAAGATATTTTGCATATAAAGAATGCTATTTTCTAAACTATTAAATACAATTGTATTTAATTGGGTAATAGCAAAATTAGCTAATGTTTCGTTAAGATTCAATTGCGTTATTAAAGTATTTTTGAAATCGTCAATAGTTTTTATCCCCATCAAAACATTAGAAATTTCCTTAAAAAATATTGAACTTGCTGTTTCTGATAATCCAAGCGCAATAATTAAACTTTTGATTTGGTTGTTGATATCATAATCTAACATTGCTTGGTAAATATCTTCTGGCATATTTTGTAAGAGATAGTCTATGTTTATATTATTTTGCATAATATGTATTATGTTTTGCCAATTATTTTATTATAAAGTATTGGGTTGTGGTATTTTAAGTCTTTAAACCCTTGTGTCTCAGTTAGTGATGTCTTATTGATTTTAGAATATTCAGTATTTAGTTGTTGGTATAGAGAATGTTTTTGATCGTCAGGAATATTATTAAAGAAATTATGTAACTCATTTTCTTTAGCCTGTGGTAAGACCTGATTTGCCATTACAAGCAGAAACATATTACTTTGTTTTGAGGGAACATTAATATTTTGTAATTTATTTATAATTTCTGGCAACAAGGGAACTGTGGTATTTTTTAGTACTTCTTTGATAGCATTTTGTAATTTATTTATGTATGTATTTAATTTATCATCATCAGTAATAGTTTGGGGTTGAGACATAGCTAACAATTTAGATATTTCAGCTATATTGGTTGCTGTGTTTAATGTATTTTTTTGTTCTTCAGTCAACTTATTGGATTTTAGTTGCTTTTTTATAAAATCGTCAAAATTACCAACTTTGGATTCAATTTTATTTACATATTTGGCAAAATTGGTTAATGGTTCTTTATTAGGGCGCATAAATATTTTCATTTCTTTCAATTCTTCTAATATTTTTAATAATAATTGTGTTGCTTTATAATCAAAGGCATCTTCTTCTGGTATACCACCAGAAGTATCTTTGCTTCCGGGCTGTTTTGTTTTTATGCTACTAACAGCATCATTTATTATACTATCAAATTTAGGACTATTAATAATATATTGCTTGTCTTGGAATGCTTGTTTAAAATCTTCCTTATGTTTGTCTGATAATCATTCGAACAATTGACCAGCCATAGATTCATGAGTGATTTTTTTATATCCTTCTTCGCCCATAATACCAAAAAAAGTTTTGCCCAATGGAGCCAATTCTTTGTTACGTTTTTCTATAAATTCATTCATATATTGAGGTTTTGTTTTACTAAATAGTGCGGAGGTAGTTTTGGCATTGCTTGTAGCACTTTGATAAAAAGTAATTAAGGAATCTATTAGTGGTTTACCATTCTCATCTACATTAGTACTTAAGAATTTATATAACGCATCAAGGTTTACGGCTTTAATTTTATTAACATCAAGACCAAATTCTTTCATTGTGCCTTCAACAGATGCTCGTGTGTATCCTTTGCCATCAATAGTTTTTTTGAATTTAAGATAAGGTAATCATTTTTTAATATCATCTACTACGTCCAGATTTGCATACCTCGGATCCTGACTAAGCGATGCTATGTCTTTAAGATAATTTGGGTATATTTTTAGGATATCATCTAATTCATAATCATATTTTTGAATACCATTCATTATATCTGTCATAACTTGGAAGGCTTTTGTTTTATCATTAGTTAGAGGGCTTGGACTCTCAAATAGACGTTTTGCTGTTTGCGCCATAATAGCAGCATTCTTTTTATCAATTTTGCTTATTTCTTTTTCGCCCGCTTCTAAATCTTTCTTTATTGCTTCTTTATGTCGTTGTCCCATAGTAAAACCTAATTTAGCCAACGTAGGATTTTTGGATTGAGCTCATTGAGTTGCTGTGGTTTGATAGGCTTCTGATTTTTCCACTCGTTTTGTGCCTTCTGTTTTAACCCATTTTAATCCAGCACCCACACCTCCTTGGATAATTTCTCTTGTTTTCTTGGTAATTTTGCTAATATTGTTTACATTTAGTGCTGAAGCAGCTATTAACATTGATTGAGCTAAAATAATAATCATCATCGTATAACCAATTACTGTAGACATAGATAAAGAACCTCCAGCACTTTTCATTGCTTCGTTTGCTTGATCTGAAATCAAATATATTAATCTTAAAATAAAGAATAGTGCTGCGCAAAGTAGTGGTAAATTTAACAATAAGCCAGAAAAATATTTCCATCAAGCATTAAAAACTTCTCGGGTTTGAGGCAAAATTCAACATGCCATAGCCAAAGGAGATACGATATTTAATGCTCATAATGTTATTATACGAGTCAGAACATAAATACATAAGCCAATTATTTGACCACATAAAATAGTAGCTACAATTAAGCCCAATATACTGCTCACAGTCATTGCCATGGGGAAAGCTTCTTCTATACCAGCAACTTTGTAGATCATTTTATCCATAAAATGAGCAACTGGCATAAGTGGCAGTATGAAATGTGCAGGACTTGTTTTTGTGAATAATATAATCAGTTTTTGCCACCATTTTGGTTGCCCTATTTGGAAAATATTTGATACTCGGCGAATTGTCATAACAAGAGTACATTCTAAATTTTCTATGCCACCATTGTGTAAAAAGAAAACCGTAAAATAATTTGATATATCAATAAGCATGCCACAAATTACTAAGGAAAAGTTTATTAGTAAAGCTACTATTACTAAATAAATAAGTGCTTGATAATTTTGGAATTCTTTGTTTCCTAACATTATGCCCATTGCTATTATAAAAATCATTATCATAATCATCATATTGGCGATATCACGCATCATTTCTCATGATTCTACTACAAATTGGTTATTAGTCGAATATCCTGTATAGCCACTATTTGGGCTTCATCGGCCAATAAAAGTAAGCACAGTTACAGAATTATTTGGCATAATAAATAATTGTAAAACCCGAGCCATAATTTTTATAACAAATGTTAGCAATGAAGTTAGTAATTTAGGAATACCTGCCAATAAAGCATCTGCTGGGTGATTCAAGGCATCTCAAAAAGTAAATGTTTGTACTGCTTCTACTGGGCATCTATCAAACTCTCCAGAATCATCGCTCGGTATATTGTCTGCTTTTGCTATATTTGTAACAGAAAAATATGGCAGGAGTATTGTC
>CAYOES010000005.1:1616-8642 GCA_964403105.1 uncultured Candidatus Saccharibacteria bacterium | reverse complement strand
TATATTGTCTGCTTTTGCTATATTTGTAACAGAAAAATATGGCAGGAGTATTGTCCCTATTAGCAGTATAATAATAACATTTTTACATTTTTTGGACATTATACCAAAGTGCATATAAAAATTTTAATTATTTTAATTACAACTAACAATTAAGTAATATCTGTGTATATCTGTTTGTTCTTTTTATCTGTGTTAATACACGTATTATTTATGTTTAGTATAGTATATAATATTTTTGTAAAAAAGTAAATAGCTTTAAGTGTTTTTAGGTTTTTGTAATCTTAAATATTTAATTTATGGTGTATAATATTATTTAACAAATGGGTTTTTGGCTCCATTTACTTCGAAATGTAAATGACAACCAGTTGCTTTGCCAGTAGAACCCATTTTCCCGATAAAGTCTCCTTGTTTTACACTTGCGCCTTTTGTTATATTTATACTACTTAGATGAGCGTATAGAGTTGTAGTACCATTTGGGTGTTGTATTTTAATAGAATTGCCATATCCACCATTCCATCCGCCACCACTGCTGATACTTATGACAATACCATCAGCTGCTGCGTAAATGGGAGTACCACAGGAATTGGCAATATCTACTGCATTATTATTATGTAACACTCCTCAATTTCATCCAGTAGTTGGATATATATAATAGCCAGTTATTGTATTTGTATTGTTTATGGCGCTAGGTATAGAATTTGTCGCATAATTACTTTGGGTACTTTGTGCTATAGTTTTTGCGCCAGGTAAAATAATTTTATCACCTATTTTGATATTATGTTCATCTATGCCATTATATTCTATAATAGATGAGACAGAAATTTTATATGTATTGGCTATTTTGCTTAAAGTATCACCTTTTTGAACAGTATAATATATCCCCGAAACTGGTAAAATAATTAATTCTTTACCAGGTTGTAAAATTGTTTTGGTCAATCTATTAGCTAATTTTATAGTATCTACACTAATACCAAATTTTTTAGCAATTTTTTCTAAAGAATCTCCTTTTTGAACAATATATGTCATTAACTGATTTCTCTCTGAAGGAGCTTGTAGAATTTGTTGTGATTGGTTTTGAGTACCAAACACAAACTCGCTGTCTTCTACTAAATAGATATTTAAGAAATCTTCTGGTGTTTTTGGGTTAATTAAATTACTGTAATAATCTTGGCATGAAAGAGCAGCATCAGTAATAGTATTATCACAATTTAAGGTTTCTATTGGCGCGAACTCCGAAATTAATTCTGAATCACCTATTGCCGTAAATGGATTGTGTTCATCCGAAGTATTGATATTTTGTGCTTGAGTATTAGAAGATATTTGATCTTCTAAAATTGTATTATTTTGTGCCAAAGTAGTGCTATACGAAAGTATAGTAGACAAACCTAACAAAAGTATTATACTTATAAGCAAAGATAAATAATGCTCTTTTTTTGGAGCACAATAAAAATATCTGTTCAGCCCAATTTTTGTAGCATATGGCTTGAACCAATTGTACAATGTAGTGCTGTAAGTTGTTATATTTTTTTGTATTTTTTCGTAAAATTTGATAGTATATTTATAGCATCAAAAAAAGCATTTATACATATTATGTTTTATTTGGTATATTAGTCGATTAAAGGCTATATAATAATTAATATAATTTTAGCATATTTTTTGTTTTTTTGCTACTATGAAACAATTAAAATCATTAGGACAAGTCTTTTTACAAGATACAAGGTATTTATCAGATATTTTATTAGCCGCTCAAATTTCTAAGAATGATTATGTTTTAGAAATCGGCCCAGGACAAGGTATTCTAACACAACCCCTTATTCAAGCTGGCGCTCGGGTATTGGCAATAGAAAAAGACTCAAGACTTGTAGAATATTTAAAAACTCATATTCAGAACCCAAATTTTAAAGTTATTCAAGGTGATATTAGATATATTTATTTAGATATAATTCAAAAACAATCTAATTCATTTAAAATTGTTGCCAATATCCCCTATTATCTTACTTCATTTTTATTAAGAATGATTTTAGAAAACAATCCTAAGCCCGAGTTGTGTGTTTTACTAATTCAACAAGAAGTTGCCGAGAGATTGATAGCCAAAAATAATAAAGAAAGTGTCTTGTCATTATTTGTACAATATTATGCAGAGGTCTTGTATATTAAAAAAGTTCCACGTCAAGCATTTAATCCTGTTCCACAAGTAGATTCTGCTATAATTAAAATAATACCAAAAAAAGATATAATACCCAATAAAGAATTTACTGATAAATTATTTAAAATTATTAAAGTCGGATTTATATCGCCAAGAAAATATGTTTTGTCTAATTTAAAAAATGGTTTTACACAAGACAAAGATAAATTTACACAAATATTTCACGATCTAAACATATCTATGCAAGCTCGTGCCGAAGATATTGGCCTTGAAACCTGAAAACAAATAACTCTCCGTATTCTACAAAAATAATAAGTATTGTATAATAGTAAAAATTTTTATTTTGTTACTATAATTAGTAGCGATTGGGTTTTTTGTCATGTTTGTAATGATCTGGCTTTTTAGAGAAAGGAGCTTTGGATATTCGTGGCGAATTGGGATGCGTGATATCTCGTAATGATAAAGAAATTTTGCCATTTTCTACATTTCTAACTTTTAGAGTTAATTCGTCTCCTACTTTGACTATATCTTCTACTCTTTTTACATGTTCTGGGCTTAATTCAGAAATGTGTAATAATCCAGATTGATAACTACCCAAATCTATAATAGCGCCGAAATCTTTTATTTCTGATACTGTACCATGTACAGTCTCGCCAGGTTCAAAAGTTTTTACAATGCCTTCGACAATCGCCTTAGCTTTATTAATAGATTCTATATTCTGCCCAGTAATATAAACAGTTCCATCATCATCAAAGTTTATTTCTGTATTTGTTTCTTCGGTAATTTTGTTTATCATTTTACCGCCACTGCCAATAACTTCTCCAATTCTTGTTGAGTCAATTTGAAAAGTAATAATTTTGGGTGCATATTGTGATACTTGATCACGAGGTTTATCAATAGCTTGATTTATTTTATCTAATAAAAACATTAGTGCTTCTTTGGCTTGTACTAAGACTTCTTTAAGTATTGTAGGAGTAACTCCGTCAACTTTTACATCCATTTGTAAAGCTGTAATTCCATTTTTTGTACCTGTTATTTTGAAATCCATATCGCCATAATGGTCTTCTGGTCCTTGGATATCTGTTAAGATTTTGTATTCATTATTATTTATCATAATGCCCATAGCAATACCAGCCACTGGTCTTGTTATGGGGACTCCAGCAGTCATTAAAGATAATGTCGAACCACAAGTTGAGGCCATTGATGATGAGCCGTTTGATGATAATACTTCGCTTACCACTCTAATTGTATATGGGAAAATAGATTTATCAGGAATAACGGGTTTTAAAGCTTTTTCTGCCAAAGCTCCATGCCCAATTTCTCGTCTATTTTGTCCACCTTTATTTTTATTTAATTCTCCTACTGAATATCCTGGAAAATTATATTGATGGAAATATCGTTTTTCACCAGTTATTTCCATACCTTGTATAGTCAAAGTTTCTTTGGGCGCTCCCAAAGTAGTTACTGATAATACTTGCGTATCACCTCTAACAAATAAAGCTGATCCGTGAGTTCTTGGCAAAATATCCAAAACAATATCTATAGGTCTTATTTCATTCATTTTTCTGCCATCTGGTCTGATATTATCTGTGAGTATTTTATTATGAACTATTGAATTTGTGATTTCATCAATAGCTATATTTGCCAATTTTAATTTGTCTTCTCCAATATCTTTGGCTTTCAATTCATCTATAACAGATTTATTAAGAGCGTTGAGTAAAACATCTTTTTCTTGTTTGGTTTTGGTATTATCAAATAAAATATTTTCAAGATCTTCCTTAACAATATTTTTTATTTCATTTATAAAATCATCGTCTATTTCTTGTAAAACAATTTGTGTTTTTTCTTTTTTATATTCTTGAGCTATGTTTTCTTGAAATTCACATAGCTGGGTAATCTCATTCTGCCCGATTTCTAATGATTTTTGTATAATATCTTCTGGTACTTCTTTCCCCTCGGCTTCTATCATATTTATTTTATTTTTGGTGCCAGAAATAATTATATCAAAATCTAAACTTTCTCGTTCGGAATATGTTGGATTGATTTTAAAACCATTATTGTTACTTCAACCAATACGCACAGCCGCAATCGGTCCAGATCAAGGGACATTTGATGTTAATAAACATAACGAAGATGCCAAGACACTTATAACATCTGGATCGTTATTTTCATCAATTGATAAACATGTGACTATTATTTGGATATCTCTACGTATTTTATCATTAAATAAAGGTCGTAGAGTGCGATCAATCAAACGCCCAGTTAGTATAGCATTTTCTGTGGGTCTTGACTCTCTTCTAACAAACCTTGAGCCATAAATTTTACCAGCTGCATAATATTTTTCTTCATAATCAACCGTCAGGGGCATAAAATCGTAGTCTAATTTATCTTCTTTACCCATAATTACTGTGGCTAGTACCATTGTGTCCCCAATTTGTGCCAATAAAGACCCATTGGCCATTTTGGCAATATCCGAAAAACGAATTTTTATATCCGTATTATTTATTTTTGTGCTAAATTCTTTAAAATTCATACTTATAGTTTAAAATAGTTTTTAAGACCAACTCAAAAACTAATTAGTTAATTTATTATTCAGGGCAATGTAATGACGAAAAAATATTTTTAATATCTTAATCATATTTTTTCGTCTGGCATTGCTCCGTGATATTTTATTTATTTTGTAAAGTATTATTTTTTTGATTTTCTTTTTTTGTATGTGTTTGATTTATTTGATTTTGATGTAGATATGGGTATTAGATATTGATGTGGGTGTTCTGAAATATCAAAAAAATCATCAGCCAACTCTTTGAGTTTGCCATTAGTTGTTTGTCCAAGTCCAACTATTTCTATTTGTTTACCCAATGTTTGTAAATATTGTACCAAAGGAATAAAATCTCCGTCACCTGAACACAAAATAATTGTGTCTAACATCGGGGACATTTTTATAGCATCTACAGCAATACCTACATCTCAATCAGCTTTTTTAGTGCCATCAGGATAAATTTGTAAATCTTTTACTTTTATATCAACACCTAATCTTTCTAACATTTCAAAAAAAGAACTTTCAGTCTGTTCCTCTGTTTTGGCAGCATAACCAATAGCACGAATTAACTCACGATTATCCAAAGCCGTCTCAATAACATTTAGAAAATTAATTCTTGCATTATAAAAATTTTTTGCCGAATGATACAAATTTGGTATATCAATAAAAATTCCTACTCTTTGATGTATATGTTTATTAGTCATTATATTTTAATATGTTTCATTAACGAATTATATCTTTTTGGATATTTTTTCTCTAAATACATTAGAATTTTCCTTCTTTTGGCAATTATTTCCAAAAGCCCCCTTTTGGAATCAACATCTTGTGGATGTTTTTTAAGATGAGCTGCCAAATCCTTTATTCTTTCAGTTAAAACAGCTATTTGGACCTCTGGAGATCCAGTATCAGTAGTATGGATTCGGTATTTTTTGATAATTTTATTTTTGTCTTCTAATTTAGCCATATTGTAAATCTGTTTATTGTTTTATATATATTTATACTATCATACTTTTTGAAAATATACAATAGTTAGGCACAAGTATGATAAAATCTAAGTAAAATAGGACTGCTAGATAATTAAGAAATCTGAGTGAAATATTAATAAAAATTATATCTTTTTATCTTAGCTAATCTTTGTATTGATCCTCATTTATTCATATTTTATCTTGGTCCGTGTGTATCTGTATTTATTGTGATCGTATTTGTTTGCAAGTTGTATTTATAGTTTTTGTTTTTTTGCTGATGTTTAATTATTTGTTGTTATTTTTGGTTTCTATCAATTATGTTTTTTGATATTTCTTTCTATTGTTCGTTTTTTTATCACTTCTCTTTTGTCGTATTTCTTTTTACCTCTTGCCAATCCTAATTCTACTTTTATTTTTTTATTTTTTATATATATTTTTAAAGGAATAATTGAAAGATGTTTTTCTTTGGTTTGACGTTGTAAATAAGATATTTCTTTTTTTGTTAATAAAAGTTTTCTTGATTGTGTGGGGTTGTAATCAGCTGGTTGATTTTTGGGTTGGTAACAAGATATGTGAGCATTAATCAAAAATAGTTCATTATTGTGTAGCAAAGCATAACTGCCAGTCAGAGATACCCTATTTCTTCTTACAGCAGCCACTTCGTAGCCATGTAAAACAATACCTGCTTCTAATTTTTCTATAATTTCATAATCGTAGAAAGCTTTTTTATTTTCTGTAATTATTTTATTTTCTGAGCGTGTCTTCATTTGTGTATATTATATCAATTAGTTAGTTTGATTATTGTTTTTTTCACATCAAGGTTCGTCTGGTGATTTTAAACAACTTAAATCTTTAAAGAATGTTACCAAAATAGTTGACAAAGGAATAGCTATAAATATCCCAAGGATCCCACCTAATTTTGCGCCCACAGTTATAGCAAAAATAATTACCAGAGGATTAATTTTGAGTATTTTCCCTCTGATTATAGGAGAAACAATATTTTCGATATATTGAATAATAATTAGTGTTAGTAGTATACCAAACCATGTAATAGGTGCTATGTTTATGTTCATAATTAAAATTAGAACTGATGCTATAATTGGCCCAATAAATGGTATAAATTCTAAACATCCATGTATCAATCCAGCAAGCAAAGCATATTTGGCACCTAAAATATACAAACTTATAAATGTTATTATACCTATCAAACCACTTATAAGAATTTGGCTATATAATCAAAATGTCATTTTGTTTTTGCTTTTTTCTCATAAATCTACAATATATTTTCTATATTTTTTTGGAGCAAAAAACCCAAGTAAATTTTTGAATCAATTTTTGTCTAAAGAAATATAAAAAGATATTAGCAGCATTAA
>CAYOES010000005.1:0-1516 GCA_964403105.1 uncultured Candidatus Saccharibacteria bacterium | reverse complement strand
GATATAAATCTATTTTTGAATATCTTTTGGCTTATTTGTATTAATCCTTCCAAACTTGTTGCCAGTACCAATGCCCCTATGAAGACTATAATAATTTGTTTAAAATACCAACAAAATAACAGCAACAAAATCATTCCTGTAATTCTCAAAATAGTTTTTCAAGACAATGTTTGCTCTTGTGATTTATTTTCCATAATTTACACTTATTTTTTAATTGTTTATAAAGAATTAAGAACTTTGTTAAATGGAGATTTGTTTTTTATTGAACTTACTATGGCTAAATTAGCATTGTTTTTTCTGAATATTTTTTGTGCTAAAAGTTGGATATCTTTTGGTGTTATTTTTGTTATTTTTTCAATAGTTTGTCTGGGAGTTATTATTGGGTGATTGTACAGTATTG
This sequence comes from uncultured Candidatus Saccharibacteria bacterium, assembly GCA_964403105.1. Classification (GTDB taxonomy): domain Bacteria; phylum Patescibacteriota; class Minisyncoccia; order UBA6257; family JAKLIH01; genus CAZFNU01. The sequence goes on along the minus strand of CAYOES010000005.1, from coordinate 1,116 downwards.
GCTGCGTTAGATAGTGATATAAGTAATATGGTTGATCCATTTTTATGAACAATTTTCCTATAATATAATTTTTGGCTTTTTGTAGTTCTTGATTTGTTAGCGGTTTATCTTTTAGAGTTTTTATTTCTTTGATAATTTCTGAAAATATTAGCTCTGCTCTTTGCGAATCAATCCCGCCTCTAATTATAAAAATACCTCTATCAAAAAATAGTCAATTATCGCTATAAATATAATAAGCTCCACCAAGTTTTTCCCGTACTAATTGGAAAAGACGCGAAGTAAAACCACCTGAGAGAATTGTCTCCAATATATGTAAAGCATAATTTGTTTCATCAAAGAAAGGATATCCGTGAAACCCCAAAATAAAATGTGTTTCTTTATTATCTTTATAAGTTAATGATAACTTGGGGCGTTTTTGTAATATTTTAGTTTTTGGGTATGGGAAACTATGTGTGCTTTTGGCAGTATTAAAATATTTTGCAATTAGTTTACGAGTTTGGATTGGGTCAAAATTACCAGCTATAAATAAATAAGCATTTTTGGCATTGTAATATTTGCGGTAATAATTTAATAATTCTTTATGAGTAATATTTTTGACAGTTTGCTCACTACCAGCAATAGATCGCCCTGCCCCTTGATTGCCATATATAAGTTTTAAAAAATCATCTTCTACTTTTGTTCGAGATTCATCTTCATACATATGGATTTCTTCCAATACTACACCTTTTTCTTTGTGGAATTCTGGTTCAGGGAAAATAGAATTTTGAAAAATATCACTAATAAAATTTAAGGCTGTATCAATATATTGGAATCCACATCTTACAAAATATTGAGTTAGTTCATATCCAGTACCTGCATTATAAGAACTGCCGATATTATCCAAAGGCGTTACGAGTTCTAAATTTGTCGGATGATTTTTTGTGCCCTTAAAACTCATATGTTCTAAAAGATGCGATATACCAGAAATATGTGCCGGTTCATATTGAGAACCTACTTTAATATAGAGATTTACCAAAACACTTAATAGTTTTGTGTCTGGTACCAATACTATTGTTAGTCCATTTGATAATTTATATTTTGTATATTCAATTTTGTTTGGAATTTGTTTAATGATTT
>CAYOES010000004.1:0-19780 GCA_964403105.1 uncultured Candidatus Saccharibacteria bacterium | reverse complement strand
TTCATTGTAAGATAGGGTACCATAGCCAGTAAGATTAGTAAATTCAGATCATTTAAGAACTCCATCATTAGCTGAGGTATTAGGTTGAGGGCTTTGTATTAAAGTATCATTCATATCTTTCATTACGTGTTCATAAACATTACCTGAGAAATCATAGATACTCTGATTATTAGATAGAGTTAGAATAGCTCTGGGGTTTCTGGGAAAACCTTTATCAGGGTCAGGGCCATTATAACCTCTGTTTGAATCTCCTGAATTACCATTAAATAAATAACCAGTACCAACTGTGCCAGAGGTTCAATTTTGTTTCTGATTAGCAGCATTTCTCGCAATAGTCATTCATTCTTGATTAGTAATAAGATGAGCTCCTAAGGATTCACAAATAGCTTTGGCTTCATCATGAGTAACACCAGCAATAGGAGAACCATTAGGAGAAGAAACAACATGGGTATTAGATCAAGAACTCGGACAATCTGTTCCTGATTTGCCTCAATCTCAGGTATCATATTGATCGCCATATCTACAAGTATTAGCATTATCAGCTGATTTACCAGATATAGAATATTTGGCTTCAAATTGCATAACTCAGAAATCAGCAGTACCATACAGAGAATTACCAGGAACCTTAATCCAGTTTCTCGGAAACACATTAGGCATATCAAATAAAGAATAACCAATCTCATAAGTATTCAAAGCATCACCCCCATCCTTCATAGCTGTGGAATTGATATATTTATCTGATTTCAAAAAAGCATTTAATTCATAACTACCACCTGGGTTATATGAATAATAATAATCAACATTATTAACAGGGTCAACAGGCAAGGTTGATAAAAGAGTAGACAAATCAGATTCTCGAAAATCCAATGGTATTCAACCATTACCATCTATTTTACGATAATCATCAGAATTCTTACAAGCATAGGTATAACCAGAAGGAAGGGTTGGTAAAGTATAAGAAGAACAAGTAGCAGAGGTATCAGGCAAACTAATATATACAGTATGGGGATCACCAAAGTTCAAATTTGATTGAATAATTGTTATATATTGTATAGCCTTGGCAATACTCTGTAACTCTGTAACTCTTTTACTATCATTAGATTGATCTATCATCCTGCCTGGCTGAATAGCAAATATCACTACACCTGCTAATATAGCTAATATAGCAATAACTATTATTAGCTCTACTAATGTAAAGCTATAAACAGTTGGGTTATGTTTGTGTGTATATGACATATCTATGTTTATGTATTATATTTTAATATATTATTATAATGTATTTGTTAATTTATTGTAATTATATCATAATATAGGGGGGTTTGCAACTATTGAGAGATTAGTAATAGGCAATAAAAGGTTAAAATAATTATACAATGTATCGTTGATTAATATATTATGATTATATCATATTGATAAAAATAAAACAATAGATGATGGGAGATATAATAATTTTAATTGGGTAATGTTTTGTAATTATGATATAAAAAGACACTGAATAATGACGATAATAATAAAAAGTTTTATTACTTTTGATTTTAAACTTTTAACTTCAAATTTTGGTATATATTATAAACAGCTATAGCACCTTCGGCGCAAGCAGTAACAATTTGTTTAAACCCTAAATGATTATTAGTAATATCCCCTGCTGCATATACACAATCAACAGTAGTTTTTTGATTTTTATCTACAATAATATATTCTTTATCATCTAATCCTATATTTAAATTTCTAAATAAAGAAATATTAGGGACTCCTCCAATCTCTACAAAAATACCATCTATTGCCAATTCTTTTGTTCCATTAAATTCATTCTTTAAAATAATTTTATTAACAAATTTATCTCCAATAATTTCAGAAATTTCATTTTCTAATATTATAGTAACATTATTTCTATTACGTAAATTTGATATTCTTTCTTGCGATCCTTTAATTTCATTACTTCTAACAATCAAATAAACATGTTTACTTTTTTCTGCTAATAATTCAGCTGCAGAAGTAGCACTATCTGACCCCCCAACAACACCAACAATTTTATTAACATAAAATACAGCATCACAAGTAGCACAATAATGTACTCCCTTGCCCATAAATTTATCTTCGCCTTTAATATTTAGCTTCCTTTTGCTAGTGCCAAGTGCAATTAATAAATTTCGTGTTTCATATTGTTGTTCGTTTTTAAGAAAAACTTCAAAATATTTTTCTTTTTGTAAAATACGAACTGCTTCTGATTCTATTGGTTTGATACCTAATGAATTTAGGTGCTGTTTAAAATTATTTGTCAAATCAATACCACTAATAGATGTATATGAAGGAAAATTAGTAATGTTTTCTGGATATATCATCATCCCTCCCAAAACATCGCCTACTAATAAATAATTTAAATTATATCTCTGGGCATATATAGAAGAGGTCATACCAGCAGGGCCAGTGCCCAAAATAATTAAATCATACATAATAAAAGTTTAATAAATAGTATACCAATATTCTGATAATAATTGTAACAAATAAACACAGAAAAATCAAATATGAATAAATCAAATTATAATAAGAGAGCCGTCTGTAGGAATCGAACCTACGTCTATTGTTTACGAAACAATTGCTCGACCACTAAGCTAAGACGGCAATATATAGTATTTTATTTTGTTATAATTATATTACCTGTTTTTAAAATAGCAATAGTATGTTCAAAATGAGCAGCATACTCGCCATTAGCTGTAGAAAAAGAACCATCAGGGTTTTCAATAATATCATCAGTACCATATGTAGCCATTGGTTCTATTGCCAAAACATATCCTGCTTTGAGAACAACTCCAGAATGAGGCATACCAAAATTAAAAATTTCTGGATCCTCATGAGCTTGATAGCCTACTCCATGACCAACTAAGTTTTTAATGGGCAACAATCCATATTTTGTCAAAGTAGATTGAATTGTATAACCAATATCACCTAAAGTATTACCTGCCTTGGTAACCAAAATAGCTTTATATAAAGATTCCTTGGTAGCTTTTATTAATTTTTTATATTTTAAACATATATCGCCTACTGGCACAGTAATAGCTGTATCAGTATATAATCCTTTATATACCATACCAATATCTAATGATACAATATCGCCTTGATTTAAAAAAGTTTTATTGCTTGGAATACCATGAACTATAATATTGTTTTTAGATACACAGAGAGATGCAGGATATTCTTTAGACATAAAATCAGCTTTATAATGTAAAAATGATGGTTTACCACCTGCTTGTTTAATTAAATCAAAAGCCATTTTGTCTAATATATCAGTGCTTATACCGGGATATATTGAATTGGCAACTGTTTTTAAGATTTTGGCTAAAATATGCCCCCCTTGTTTTAATATCTTTATTTCTTTTTCTGTTTTAATTGTTATCACAAAAATAACTTATGATTATATAACTTTTAACATAACATGGCAAATATTATTGTTTTAAATATACATAATTATAATACAACAAATCTAAAAAATTTAAAACAAAAATTTAATATTATGATAGAAAATTTTTAATTACCTGATCAATTCTTTGAAACACTTCTTCCAGACTACCAATCCCGTCTATTGTATGCAACATTCCATGGTCTTGAAAAAAATTGATTGTTGGCATAATTTCATTATGAAATACTTTAATGCGATTTTCTACAACTTCTGGTTTATCGTCATTACGAATGGTTAAAATACTTTGATCATCTGGACACTTAGTAATATCTGGCGTAAAAGCCAAAGAATAAGTTCTACCACATTTTGGGCAATAACGACGAATAGCTGAACGGTGTCTAATTTCTTCATCTGGGATATCTATATAAATAACAAGAATTTTTATTTTTAATCAATCAAAATATTCTAACATTGCTTCGGCTTCAAGCAATTTTCTCGGGCTACCTTCAAATAAAATACTATCATCTGCTGATAGTGATATTAATTTATTCATCCAAGCTTTAATAGCAATACAAATAGGGACAGCTGCTCCTGAATTTAAATCCTGTTCAACCTTTTGGGCAATAAAACGTTGATCTTGTGATACCCAAGATCGCAATTCCTCACCTACGTTGATATGAACCATCTTATATTTTTCAACAATTTTTAATGCTTGGGTGCCTTTACCAGAATTAGGTTTACCCAAAAGAAATATAACCATAACTTATATACTAATTAATAATTTTAAAATGAGAATTCTAAAATGAGTTGTTAAAATTAAAAGTAATTAAATATTAAACATTACTTTTAATTTTAAAATGAGAATTCTAAAATGAGTTGTTAAAATTAAAAAATTGTTATTATATCTCTAAATTCTAATTTTGGTTAATAGTCATACTCTCTCATAGTAATTTGAGCTTCAACTTCACGCTTAATTTCTATAGCCACAGCCACTAAAATTAAAATAGATGTACCACCCATATTAAAAGTTGTCACTTTGGTTACTTTTTCTAAAATCATTGGCAAAATAGCAATAAAGGCTAAAAATAAAGCACCAAAAAGCGTAATGCGACTAGAAAGTTTTTGAAGAAACTCAGCAGTAGTTTGTCCAGGTCTATATCCAGGAATAAACCCTCCCATTTTTTGTAAATTATTAGCAATTTCTTTGGGTTCAAAAGTAATACTGGTATAAAAAAATGTAAAGAAAAATACTAACAAAAAATATACTGCCCCATAAATAATACTATTATTAAACATATTTACTAAAAAAGTACCGAGTTTAACTACCCAGCCAATCTTGGCAATTATTAGCAATTGACCAATAAAACTCGGAAGCATTAAAATAGACATAGCAAAAATAATAGGAATAACCCCAGCCTGATTCACTTTCATAGGCAAATTAGTAGTGGCGCCTCCATACATTTTATTCCCCCTAACATGCTTGGCATAAGACACAGGCACTCGCCTTTCTCCTTCTGTAATAATGACAATAGCAACAATCATAGCCAAAGCCATAACAAAGAAAATAATTAACCCCAATATTTGAGATAAAGTAGCTGTTTTGTAGGCAATAAAAGTATTAATAATACTCAAAGGAATTTCTGAGACAATACCAGCAAAGATTATCATAGAAATACCATTACCTAATTTTTGTTCAGTAATCAACTCACCTATCCAAACTAAAATCATTGAAGCTGCTGTCAAAACTATAATATTATTTATAAGAGACAGAGTACTATCAATAGTAATTATCTTTTGAAATTCAAATAAACGTAACATAGCAAAAGCTTGTAATACTGCTAAAGGAATAGATAATCAACGAGTTCAATTTTCAAATTTTCGTCTGCCTTCAGCCCCTTCTTCATAAAATGACTCTTTTAATCTCGGAATAACCATAGTGAGTAATTGTAAAATAATAGAACTCGTAATATAAGGCCCTACACCCAAAAGGGCTATGGACATTTTGGAAAAAGCTCCACCGGTAAAAATATTAAATAATCCAAAAATTTGATTGGATTGTAAAAAAGTTTTTAAATTGGCTGGACTTACGCCTGGCATAGGAATAATTGTAAGCAAACGAAATACCAAAAGTAATCCTAAAACATTTAGCATTCTTTTTCTTAAATCCGGATTTTTAAAAATTGTAATAAGATTTTTAATCATAATTATTTATTTTGCTAATTATTTTTTAGTAGATTTAATTATGCCACCAGCTTTTTCGAGTTGGTTTTTGGCACCCTGTGACATATTGATATCTATAATTGTATATTTTTTGCTTAAAACATTTTTAGAGCCAAGAATCTTAACATTGTCTTTTACTGATTTAATTAAACCTTTTTCTTTTAGAGATTTTGGAGATATAATAGTATTATCATTAAAATTTTTGGCAATAGTATCTAAGCCAATATTTTTGGTTCTTTTGGGAATAGTTTTATTACCACTACCACGACGTTTAGGAATACGCAAAAACATCACGCGCAATTCTGAATGAATTTTGCGTCCAGCACGAGACTTTTGTCCTTTTTGTCCTCGACCAGAATAAGTTCCTCTTTTACCACCACGTCCAACACGTTTGGCTCGTTTTCTTTTAGATTGTAACTTCCGATTGTTTATCTGCATATTGTTCTATATTATCATTTTCTTTAAAATTATTTTTATTTTGTGTGTCGCCTTTCTCATTATTTATTTTATTTTCTTTATTTTGATTAGTATTCAATTTAGAAATAGCCAATAAAAAAGCCCTGGTATTATTTACAACATTATGTGAACCTCCTAAAATTTTGGTAGTGATATTTTTAATATTAGTCATTTTGATAATATCTCTAAGTACCCCGCCAGCAATTATACCCTTACCTGCTTTGGCTGGTTTTAATAATACTTTACTGGCACAATATTTACCTGAAACCGCGAAAGGAATAGTATCATTTTTGATAGGAATAGTAATAATGTTTTTCATTGCTTCTTTTTTGGCTTTTTCAATAGCTTGAGGCACATCACTACCTTTGGCTATACCAAAACCAATTTTGTCTCTATGATTACCCAATAATATTGCTGCACGAAAAGATAATTTCTTACCTCCACCTGTAACACGGGTTACTCGTTTAATTTCTAAAATAATTTGATCAAAATCTTCATTACTTGATCTGGGTTTACGAGAAACAAATTTAGATGTAGATCTAAAATTAGAAGAATTTTCTTTGGGTGGCAATGGATTACTTGTTTTGGTGTTAGTTTTTAAATTGTTTGGATTATTTTTTAACATAATTAAAATATTATACCATTTTTTCTTAAACTATCGGCCAAAGCTTGAACTCTACCGTGATATTGATATCCACCACGATCAAAAACTGCTTTGGTAATATTTTTAGCTTTCATTTTTTCCGATAACATTGTACCAAGCATTGATGCTATATCAGTTTTCTTTTTGATATCTTTGATATCATGATCAGAAATGCTTAGCAATGTAATTTGTTTTTCGTCATCAATAACTTGTACATACATATGTTTATTAGAACGAAAAACTGAAATACGGGGTTTATCAGAAGTACCCGAAATTTTAGATCGTATTCTTTTATGAATGTGTTTACGTTGTATTTTTCTTTTTTTGGCTATATCCATAATAATAATTTAAACATTAAAATAATTTTAAGAACCAGACGAGGCAACTTTTTTACCAGTTTTACGAATAATATGCTCTCCTTGATAGTGAATACCTTTGCCACTATAAGGGTTGGTTTTCCTTAATTTACGAACATTAGCAGCAAAATCGCCTACATTCTGTTTGGAAATACCTTTGATAGAAATTACATTTTTTTCTACACTGACTTCTATACCCTTAGGAATATCTACAAATACTGGATGAGAATATCCTATATTTAAAACTAATTTGTCACCATTTACGTCGGCTTTATATCCAATACCTTCTATTACTAATTTTTTTTCAAACCCTTCTGTTACTCCAATTATATTATTTTGAATCAAAGCAGTAGCAGTCCCTCACAAAGCCGACTTTAAATGATCAATTTTTGACGGAGGTATAATTGAAAGTTTATTTTTGTTCTGCACTATATTAAAACCTTCTGGTAATATAGATGTAAGCATACCCTTGGGTCCTTTAATAGTAACCTCTTTGTTGTTTACAATAAGTTCAACATCATCTGGAATAGTTAAAATTTTTTTACCAATTTTTGACATAAATAAAATTTAATAAATTAAATTTTTATAAAATAATTTGCTAATAAATCTCAAAAAGCACTTCGCCACCCAAATTCAGTTGTTTAGCTTCTCTATCAGACATAATACCATGGGGAGTAGATAGCAACCTTAAACCAAATCCCTTTTTAAGAGGGTGGATATCTTTGGCCTTAATATAAACACGACAAGAGGGTTTCGAAATGCGTTTGACATCTTTAATAGCAGGAATATTGTTATTATATTTGATTATTACTTCAAAATTTTTATGAACTCCTTTTCCTATTTCAGTAAAGTTTTCAATAACATTTTCTTTTTGTAATGTTAAAAGTATCTCTTTTTTTAATTTAGAGACTGGAATATTAACCATTGGTTTATTAATGGCGCTAGCATTTTTAATACGAATTATCATATCGGCAATTGGGTCAGACATACAAATAAATTTAAAAGTTTAAAAGTATAAGAGTATAAATATTTATCAACTTGATTTTTTAACTCCGGGAATTTCTCCACGAGAAGCCATTTCACGAAAACAAATACGGCACAAACCGAAATCGCGCATATAACCTCTCTTTCGACCACAACGAAAACAACGCAATACTTTGCGAGTTGAATATTTAGGAGTTTTTTTAGATCTGGCATAAGTAGATTTTTTTGACATAATAAATAAATTTAATATTTCGAGTTATTTTGCTAATGGAAATCCCAATACTTCAAATAGTTTAATGCCTTCTTCTTTACTTTTGGCATTAGTAGTAAAACAAATTTCTAAACCAAAGGGAATTTTAATAGTTTCTTTGGCTAATTCTGGAAAAATTTGAGCCTCTTTAATACCATAGCATAAATTACCTTTTTGATCAAAATGTTTTTTAGAAATACCTCAGAAATCACGAGTTCTTGGCAAAGTAATATTAACAAAACGATCTATAAAATCATTCATTCTTTTACCTCGTAAAGTAACCATCAAGCCCACAGGCATACCTTCACGTAATTTAAAACCAGAAACTGAAACACGGGCATTGCATACTTTTGGTTTTTGACCTGTTATAGCCATCAAATATTCACTTATTTCTTTAACAATATTGTCTTGTTTTTCAGCTGTATGAGTAACTAATTTACCAATCCCACAATTAACAACTACTTTGGTAATATGTAAATTGTGTAATTGTGCTTTATTTTTATTTAATTGTTCTTTGTAACTAATTTTCGACATAATATATATTAATTTAGTTTTGCTTTACATTTGTGACAAATTCTTATTTTAACTTTTTTATTATTTTTATCTGTTTCAATAATAAAACCAATTCGAGTTGGCTTACCACATTTGGGGCAAATTAACATAGCTTTAGAGCTACAAAATGGTCTTGATAGAACTACAATCTGTCCTTTTTCTCCTTCTTTTCGAGGTTTTCTATTTTTTTTATAGGTATTAAAACCTTCTATTAAAATCGTATTATTTTTCGGAAAAGTACGACTAATCGTGCCAGTTTTGCCTGCGTCTTTGCCTTTTATAATTTTTACTTTATCACCTTTTTTTAATTTCATTTTAATTTATTTATTTGTTACCAAATACAAATTCTAAAATATATTAATCGGTAAATCGTCTATCCAGTTTATTATACTAATTCTGGACCCAACTCAATTATTTTATTAAATCCTTTATCTTTAATTTCTCTGGGTATGGGACCAAAAATACGGGTGCCAATCGGTTCTTTTTTATCATTAATCAAAACAACTGCATTGTCATCAAATCTTATATAAGATCCATTAGCTCTTCGATAATTCTTGCGTTGGCGGACAATAACACAGCGTACTATATCTTTCTTTTTCACAGATTTTCTTGGTTTGGCAACTTGAACAGCAGCCATAATAACATCACCTATTTGACCATAACGATGATAAGAACCTCCACGTATTTGAAAACAACGTACAATCTGTGCACCACTATTATCTGCTACTTTTAATAATGAACGAAGTTGAATCATAATCTATTTTATAGTTTATAGCTACTAACTGTTAGCTTAAATTTATTAAATATATATTTATACTACAATATTTTTGTTTAAAAAGCAAGCCTTTGGGTTTAACACAACACGAAAACATTATTACAATTGATTTATTGGTATTTTAAGATAACAATAGTACTTAACATTTAGCTATCAGCTAAAAAATTCAAAAAACTATGTTTATCTGTATTGCTGTCTAACTATGTATATTTATGTTTTCTTTTTATTCGTGTCAACCCGCGTCTTGTTGTAATTTTAATTATATTTTAAGAGACTTTTTTAACAAACTTTCAACATTTTGTTTTGGATATAGGTCTTGTTTCTTCTATAATGACTTTATCACCTGTTTTGTATATTGAATTAGGGTTATCAACTTTTACTTTTTTAGACAAAACAAAAAATTTTTTATATCGAGGATGTTTTTGGAAAATATCAACTTTGACTACACAAGTTTGCGTCATTTTGTCAGAAACTACTATTCCTTTTAATTGTCTAGGCATGTTTTTGACTTAATAATTGATTAATAATAGTAGAAATTTGTGCGATATCTTTTTTAAGATTAAATAAAATTTTTACATTTTTAACTTTTCCCATTTTCAAGTCAAATTTTGCTTGTATAGCTTGCTTTTGTTTCTCCGTTAAAAGTTTTTGTAATTCGTTTAAGTCTTTTTTTTCTAAATCTTTTATTTTCATAATATAGCAAATTTAATTCATTATTAATTCATACTAGCAGAACTATTTTCTTTAATAATTATTTTAGTTTTAAATGGCAACTTATAACTAGCTTGTTTTAATGCTTCAACTGCTTTGTTTGTTGGAATCCCACTTATTTCATAAATAATACGACCTGGTTTTATTTGAAATACATAATGATCAACATCACCCTTACCCATACCCATTCTAACTTCAGGTGGTTTTTTGCTAACTGGTTTATCTGGAAATACTCTAATTCAAATTTTTCCTCCTTTTTGAATATAACGTAAAAGAACACGCCTAGCAGCCTCTATTTGACGACTCGTAATACGTGATACCTCTGTAGCTTTTAATCCTACTGTGCCATATTCTAAAACAGTACCTCGATTTTCAAATGAACGAGTAAGAGATCTACCTTTTTGCATTTTTCTATATTTTGTACGTTTGGGAACAAACATAATAGTTTAATATAATTTATAGTTGTTGACTATTGACCTTTTGTTTTTGATTAAAAACATCTCCTTTGTAAATTCAGACTTTTATACCAATGGCTCCATAAGTACAATGAGCAGTTGCCATAGCATAATCAATATTACTACGTAAAGTATTTAATGGCAATTTACCATCTTTGTATCAATCGTCTCTAGCAATATCAGCACCATCTAAACGACCAGATACTCAAATTTTGGCTCCTTTGGCTTCTTTATTTTGCATAATTTTTTCAACATATTTTTTTATTGTTTTACGATAAGGTTGTCTTTTCTCGAATTCTGTGGCAACATCAAAAGCTACAATCTGAGCAGACAAAAATGGTTTGCGAACCTCTTCTATATTCAAAGAAATGTTAATATTTTTGTCAATTTTATTCTTACGATAATATTTTTCTAAAGTTTTTTCAATGGCTTTCTTTAATTCTCCTAAACCTTCCCCCTGATGTTTTATAATCATACCAGGTCGAGAAGTATAAATAGTGATATTTATTTTATCACTCTTACGCTCAATTATAATTTCACTATAATGAGCTTTGGATAATAATTTCTCTAAACATTTTCGTATAATATTATCTTCTTCTAATTTTTGTGGAAAATTTTGTAAATCAAATCATCTTGAACTTCAGTTTTTATTAATACCCAATCTTTTAGATATTGGATTAATATTTTGCGCCATATTATATATAATTATTTTATTACTTTTCTTTGAATTATTGGTTTAACTTGACCTTTTTTAGCTTTTGTTTGTTTAGTTTCTCTATAAAATTTTGTATTTTTATTGCGAGGTTTATTCTTTTCATAAACTGTTTTACTTTCCTGTGTTTTTGCAATCTCAGGACTCTGCGCTATCTTATTTAATGATTTTAAAGAATGTGCAGTGTCTAAGGTAATTACAATATGAGACATTCTATGACGAATAACATTGGTGGCACCATGGGCACGAGGGAGAGCTCGTTTTAACATTGGCCCTTGATTAACAACAATGCTTTTTATAAATAATGTAGAAGGGTCTAAATGAAAATTATTAACAGCATTGGCTTTTGCTGACATTAAAAGTTTCAAAATAGGAGCAGCACTTCTATTAGAAATGTGACGTAGCTGATCTTCGGCACTTGATATTGGAAGCCCTTTAATAATATTAGCTACTAAACGAACTTTACGTGGAGCGATTTTAAGATATTTTAATGAAGCTGTAATTTCCATAATAGTTTATATCAAAATTTTTATAAATTTATTTTTTATTAGCAGAAACAGATGGTGCAGATACTTGTCCTGATGCTTCTGAAGCTTTTTGTAATTTGCCCCCGTGTTTAATAAATTTTCGAGTTGGAGCAAATTCCCCCAATCTATGTCCGACCATTTCTTCAGTAATTTCAACATTAATAAAACGTTTACCATTATGTACAGCAAAAACAAACCCTATCATTTCTGGAGCAATCATTGAATCTCGATATCATGTTTGAATAGGAGTTTTGTCTCCTGGTTTCAAATTTGATATTTTTTTTAATAATTTAGGAGCCACATAAGGACCTTTCTTCAAAGAACGAGACATAGTTATTATAGTTTATTGCTTTCAGTTATAAGCTGTAAGCTTTTTAATAATTAAATTGTTACAAAATTATTTTTTCTTTTTAGGAGAACGACGTGACACAATAAAAGCATTTGAATATTTTTGTTTTGCTCGTGTTTTACGACCTCCGGTAATATTTCCTCATTTATCTTTTGGACGTTTTGTACCTCTTGGTGTTTTACCTCTACCACCTCCATAAGGATGATCTGGAGGGTTCATAGCCGAACCTCTAACTGTTGGACGAATTCCTAAATGTCGTGATCTACCTGCCTTTCCTAAACTTGCTAAACTATGTTCAACATTTGAAAGTACTCCAATTGATGCAAAACAATTGCTTAAAACTTTTCTCATTTCTGTAGATGGCATTTTTAAATAAGCATAATTGCCTTCCAATCCTGACATAATTGCATATAAACCTGCTGCGCGTGCAAATTTTCCTCCTTGTTTTGGTTTAATCTCTATATTGTGAATTTCTGTACCACCTGGAATATTTTTTAGCATCATTCTGTTACCAACACTAATACTTGTTTTATCATCACAAAGAATTTTGTCACCAATTTTTAAATCTTTTGGAGCCAAAATATATTTTCTAACTCCATTATTATAAAGAACCAAAGCAATAAAACAACTTCTATTGGGATCATATTCAATTCTTTCGACTTTGCCTGGAATACCTTGCATTGATTCTCCAAATTCTATACTTCTGTATAATTTTTTGTTTCCACTACCTTTGTGTCGCATTGTAATACGACCAGCATTGTTTCTGCCAACTGATCTTTTTCTACCAAAAGTCAAAGATTTTAATGGCTTTGATTTTGCCAAATTGGTACGATCAATATCAATATAGTGTCGTGTACTTGGAGTTATTGGTTTTCTTTTTTTCATAAAATATATTTTATTAGTTATATAATTTTATATAATGTATAGATCTAAATATTAAATTCTATTTTCTGTCCGGGTTTTAGAGTAACTATTGCTTTTTTGATTGGTGCTTTATGAGATATATGATTACGAAAATTTACTGGAGAAAAAAACTTTTTAGATATATTAACATCGGCGACCTTAACATTATAAAATTTTTCAATAAATTTTTTAATTTCAATTTTATTGGCTTTCTTACTAACCAAAAAATGGTATTTATTACCCTCTTTGTCTAATGTGGCTTTCTCAGTAATATATGGATCACAAAAAAATGCCACAAAATTCCAATCCTTTTTGACAGCTGTGTTCGGTTTGGAAATATTTGTTTTGTTTGTTTTAGTAGATATTTTTTTATTAGTTTTGAAACGACTTAAAATACTTGACATATTAATTATTAAAATTATTTATTTTTAGAAAATTTTTGTTCTAATATAGGAATAGCTGTTTGTAAAATAACAACATTCTTATAATTAAGTAAATCTATTAAATCAATAGACGAAGCAGTGGTAGCAAACGCAAATGGAAGATTTCTCGTAGCCTTGATAAGACTTTTATTAGCATCATCTAAAATTAAATAGATTGATTTGTTAGTTTTTTTGGATTTAGTTGGTATAAAAAGTGAAACTATTTTTGCCATTTCTTTTGTTTTGTTAGCAGGCAATTTTATTTCATCAATAATAAACAATTCGCTGTCTTTGAGCTTTTGAGACAACAACATAGCCAAAGTTTTATTTTTTAATTTCTGATTAACTTTACGATTATAATTTTCTTCGTTCTGTCTGGGTCCAAAAGTAATACCTCCATGTCTTCAAATAGGTGAACGGATGGAACCAGCTCGAGCCCTTCCTGTACCTTTTTGCACCCAAGGTTTTCTACCTCCACCCCTTACTTCTCCTCTATCTTTAGTATGAGCAATGGGTTGACGTCGGGAGCTTAATATAGATCTAACAACTTGAGAAACAGAATCAGCATTAAAAGATACATTGAATATTTTATCATTAAGTTCTATTGTCCCAATATTTTCTTTTTTTTGATTATATAAATTTGTTTTCATTTGTAAAATATTTAATACAAATTATTTAGATTCTATCTTAACCAAACTTCCTTTGACTCCTGGTACAGCACCTTTAAGAAAAATCAAATTATTATCTACATCAATATCTAAAATTGTTAAATTTTTTATAGTAACAGTATCTCCACCCATACGACCTGCCATTTTATGTCCCTTGATAACTCTCTGAGGTCCTTGGGCACCAATTGATCCTGGCTCGCGTAATGCATGTTTAGTACCATGAGTAGCTGAAGCACCGCGAAAACCTCATCTTTTAACTACTCCTTGAAACCCCTTGCCCTTTGAAATACCTTGAACTTTAACAATATCACCTGGAGCAAATTGTTTTATATCTATAATATCTCCTATTTTATATTCCTCTGGATTGTCTACTCTAAACTCTTTTTTACTTTTTTTCTTTTTATTTTTATCAACACTAATTTGGACCGCATTATAACCATCAGTTTTGTTTGTTTTGATTTGAGATACAGAATTAGGAATTACTTGTAAAACAGTTACTGCCACAAATCCTTCAGAAGGGTCAGGAAGTCTAGTCATTGTTAATTTTTTAGCTAAAAGAAATTTCATTTTAAAATCTTTATAAAATCTTTAATTATGTTGGATTAAAAATGTTTTTAACCTCAACAAAAAACTGAGTAATACTCAGTTTTTTGTTGAGGCTTAAAAAGAATATCCTTTTAAAGCCTCATAAAAAATTAAGTTTTTATTTCTATTTCTACGCCAGCTGGCAAATTTAAATTTGTCAATGATTCAATAATTTTTTGATTTGGATTTAAAATATCAATAATACGCTTATGTACTCTTATCTCAAATTGCTCTTGGGAAGTCTTTTTAACAAAAGAAGCACGATTAACAGAATAACGTTTTATTTCTGTGGGCAATAAAATCGGACCTATTACTTGAGCCCCATTACGAACAACTATATCAATAATCTGTTTGCAGCAATTATCGATAATCCTATGATCATACGATTTAAGTCGTACACGAATTTTAATTTTATCTTTATCTTTATTTTCTAAGGTGCTAGATGACATTTTATTAAACTTTTACTGGTTTTATTAAGCAATAATTTTGGTAATTACGCCGGCGCCAACTGTTTTACCTCCTTCACGAATAGCAAATTTTTGTTTTTCCTCTAAAGCAATTGGCCCAATCAATTTAACTTTGAAAGTAGCTGTATCGCCTGGCATAACCATTTCTACTCCTTCTTTTAAAGTGACTTCACCTGTAATATCAGCTGTACGAATAAAAAATTGAGGTTTATAACCCGTAAAGAATGGAGTATGCCTACCACCTTCATCTTTAGATAATACATAAACTTCTGATTCAAATTCAGTATGAGGTGTAATACTTCCTGGTTTGGCAGTTACTTGTCCTCTTTTAACATCTTCCTTTTTTGTACCTCTTAACAATAATCCAACATTATCTCCAGCCAAACCTTCATCTAATGTTTTATTAAACATTTCAACACCCGTAACAACTGTTTTTATAGTTGGAGTATAACCAACAATTTCTACTTCATCATTTATATGAATTGTACCTCGTTCTATTCTACCTGTAACTACAGTACCACGACCTTCAATAGTGAAAATATCTTCAATTGGCATTAAAAATGGCTTGTCTTTATCACGAACAGGTTCAGGTATATAAGAATCAAGTGTATCTAATAGTTGAATAATAGGTTTTACTGCGTCATCATCATAGCTTGTTGCCTCCAAAGCCTTTAAGGCTGAACCTCGAATAATTGGGGTATCATTACCTGGAAAACCATATTTATTTAATAACTCACGAACTTCTGTTTCTACCAAATCAATCATTTCTGGATCAGAAACAGCATCACATTTATTTAAAAATACAACAATAGCTGGTACACCAACTTGTCTCGCCAATAAAACATGCTCACGAGTTTGAGGCATAGGACCATCAGCAGCAGATACAACTAAAATAGCTCCATCCATTTGAGCAGAACCAGTAATCATATTTTTAATATAATCAACGTGTCCGGGACAATCAATGTGAGCATAGTGTCTCTTGTCAGTCTCATATTCTGAGTGATGAACATTTATGGTAATACCTCGACTTTTCTCTTCTGGAGCTTTATCAATATCATTAACAGATACTGCTTTGGCAACTGTACCTTTTAAATGAAGAGTATTCAAAATTGCCGCTGTTAATGTTGTTTTACCATGATCAATATGACCAATAGTACCAACATTTAAATGAGATTTTGTCCTTACAAATTTTTCTTTTTCTGCCATGTTATATATTTAAATTTTTATTAATTTTATTATTAAAGCCTTTTTCTAAGGGTATTTTTAATATTACCGCATTTTTGTTTAAAAGTCAAGACCTTTAAAAATTCCAAAAATGAATTATATACTAATTATACTTCTTTTTTCCCGATAATACTTTCTGCAACAAGTGCAGGCACTTCTTGATAATGATGAAATTCCATATTATATGTACCACGCCCCTCAGTTATTGAACGTAAATTAGTAACATAACCAAACATTTCGGCTAAAGGAACAAAAGCATCAACTACTCGTAAATTATAACGATCAAACATTCGTTCAATTCGCCCACGGCGTGAATTAATATCACCAATTATATCACCTAAAAATTTTTCTGGAGCAGTTACTTCTACTTTCATAATGGGTTCCAATAGCACTGGATTGGCTTTTTTGGCTCCTTCCTGAAAAGCCATTGAACCAGCAATTTTGAAAGCAAAATCAGAAGAATCAACTTCGTGAAATGAACCATCATATAAAGTAACTCTTATATCAGAAACTGGATAGCCTGCTAAAATACCTTTATCCAAAGCTTCACGCACACCTTTTTCTACAGAAGGAATAAATTCTTGAGGAATAATACCACCCTTTATTTGATTAACAAACTCAAAACCCTTGCCTCGTTCTAATGGTTCAAGCTTTAATCAAACATGACCATATTGTCCTCTACCACCAGATTGGCGAATATATTTACCTTCAGATTCAACAACATCGCGTATGGTTTCTTTGTAAGCAACTTGGGGTTTACCAGTATTTACATCTATATTAAACTCGCGACGCAATCTATCAACAATAATATCTAAATGGAGTTCCCCCATACCTGAAATAATTGTATCAGAAGTATTCTCGTCTGTTTTGACTTTAAACGTTGGATCCTCTTCGGATAATTTTCGTAAAGCTAAACCTAATTTTTCTTGATCATTTTTAGTTTTAGGTTCAAGGCGCAAAGAAATAACAGGTTCTGGGAAAGAAATTGATTCTAAAATAATTGGGTGAGCTTCATCACAAAGAGTATCGCCTGTACCAGTAGACTTTAAACCAACAGTCGCCACAATATCTCCGGCTTCAACACTATCAATTTCTTCTCGTTTATTTGAGAATATACGAATCAAACGACTGATACGTTCTTGTTGATTTTTTGTACTATTATAAAGATACGAACCCTTAGTTAGCGATCCTGAATAAACACGAAAATAATTTAAAGTACCAGCAAAGGGATCGGTTGCAACCTTGAATACTAATGCGCTAAATGGTTCATCGGGATTGGCATGACGAATAATTTCTTCACCAGTTTTTGGATCTACGCCTTTGACTGGAGGCAAATCAAGAGGAGAAGGCAAATATTCTACAACAGAATCTAACATACACTGAACACCTTTATTTTTTAAAGAAGAACCACACATAACTGGAATTAATCTATATTCAATTGTTGCTTTGCGCAACACTTGTCTTAATTCTTCTGCATCAATAGGCTTGTTATCTAAATATTTTTGCATTAAAACTTCATCTTCTGAAGCAATTTTTTCTAACATTTCTTGATGATATTTTTGAGCATATTCTTTTAAATCATCTGGAATATCAGATAGCACAACATTTTCTCCATGTTCGCCATCAAAAGAAATCTTTTTCATTGTAATCAAATCAATAACACCGGCAAAATTATCCTCTTCACCTATAGGAATATTAATAGCAAGGGCATTGGGAGTTAATTTTTCTTTTATTGATTGCATATCATTTTCAAAATTTGCTCCTAATCTATCCATTTTGTTTATAAAACAAATCCGGGGTACTGAATATTTATCAGCTTGTCTTCAAACAGTTTCTGATTGTGGTTCAACACCAGCTACACCATCAAAAACTACAACTGCGCCATCCAAAACACGCAGAGATCGTTGAACTTCGGCTGTAAAATCAATATGCCCTGGAGTATCAATAATATTAATTTTGTGTTTAAAATCAAGGTTATTATTTCTATAAGTTGGTGTTCAAAAACAAGTAGTAGCAGCTGAAGTAATAGTAATTCCCCGTTCTTTTTCTTGAACCATTCAATCCATAATAGCCTCTCCTTCGTGAACCTCACCAATTTTATGAGAAAGCCCTGTATAAAATAAAACTCTCTCACTAGTAGTAGTTTTACCAGCATCAATATGGGCAATAATACCAATATTTCTTATTTTGTCTAAAGAATAATCCATAATATTAAATTAAAAAAATTAAATATAAAATACCAAGTTAGCGTATAGCTTATAACTTAAAAAAGAAATAAATACGCATGTTTGTTTATTGATAACGACCAAAATGCGCAAAAGCTTTATTAGCCTCAGCCATTTTTTGAGTATCAATTCTCTTTTTTACAGCCGCCCCTTCATTATTATATGCTGAAATTATTTCTTCTGCTAATTTGTAAGCTATTGGTTTTCCTTTTTTGGCTTTAGCAGCATTTAATATTCAACGCATTGCCAATGTTGTTTTTCGTTCTCCAGATACAGGTATAGGAACTTGATAATTTGCTCCTCCAATACGAACGCTTCGAACTTCTAAATTAGGCGCAACATTTGTAAGCGCATATTCTAAATATTTTACTGGATCTTGTTTTGTTTCTTTTTCTAAAATCTCCAACATTTTATAAATATTCTTCCTGGCAGTAGCTTTTTGTCCTCGTCTCATTGTTATATTTATAAATTTTGATACAGTAATACTTTGATAGTGAAAATCTGGTTTATATTTTTTTTGATCAATAATCAAATCCATAATTATATCAATTTATAGTTTTTTAGAATATTTTATTTAGATCTCTTAGCACCATATTTGCTCCTTTGCTGTTTTCTATTATCTACACCTGCAGTATCATATTTACCTCGAATAATATGGTATCTTACTCCTGGTAAATCCTTTACTCTACCCCCTCTAATCAAAACAATAGAGTGCTCTTGTAAATTATGACCAATACCAGGAATATAGGCAGTGACCTCTAAGCCATTTGATAGTTTGACACGAGCAACTTTACGTAAAGCAGAATTGGGTTTTTTGGGAGTCATAGTAAACACCTTAGTACAAACTCCTTTTTTAAAAGGAGAGCTATAATTCTTAATACGATTTTTCTTAATATTAA
>CAYOES010000003.1:16013-28607 GCA_964403105.1 uncultured Candidatus Saccharibacteria bacterium | reverse complement strand
TGCTTTATGTTTTTTATACAAAAGCATATAATCATTTAGGCTTCGCACAGATATATTCGTACTCTTATATTGTTTATTTATTTTGTTATTATTTTCTTTATTATTTATCACGATTATTTATCAATACCCCCTGCATCCCCTGCACTGATTTCTTTTTTCAATGTGTTAAGAGCTCTGTGTACAAGCACTCTTATATTGTTTTCTTTTTTGTCTAAAATTCAGGCAATTTCTTTGCTATCCAGTCCTTCAATAAAGTAATATACAATTATATCGGCATAAAGTTCGTTGATTTTTGATAAAGCTTGACGAATTTGATTTTGTTTTTCTTCTAACTCCAAAGTTTCTCTAACAGAATTGTCTATTAGCGAATGAGGTAAATTAGTTGATTCGTCAAATGTTTCGAGCGGGATAGTTTGTTTTTGGCTGTTATTTTTGCGAAAATAATCTATTAACAAGTTTCGAGCAATTTTATATAAAAATGCACGACTGTTTTTGATATAGTCATCTGATTTGTTTTTATTATACTCTCAAAACTTAAAAAATGTTTCTGAAGCAAGCTCTTCTGATACCTCTCTGATATTGATACGCAAATAAAAGAAACGATAAATTTCTGTAATATGTGTATCATAAATTTTTGAAAAATTATTTGTTGTCATAAATAAATATAGTAACTGAATATATGTTAAATAAAAAATTAAAAAATCAATAAATCCAAAACATCAAAAATAAATCACTAAAAAATTGTCCTTGTTTGTTTAGGATTGACTATAATCTTAATATTTTTTATTCTATCAAATTTTTGTCTTTTACGCAACTATTGCCTATTAAAAAATTAAACATATTTTATTCTGATTTTTAAACTAATCTATTGATATAATACTTGGTATGTTATAATTTATAACCAACAAAAGTATTAAATAATAAAAAATCAATAAAAAATTACTCCATAAATTAATCAAGAAATTCAATAATTGATTTTTGATTTATTTATTGTGTCCCTGGGCTGATTTGAACAGCCAACCTCTTCCTCCGCAGGGAAGCGTTCTATCCAGTTGAACTACAGGGACAATCCAAAATAATAATTGCCAATTAACATTGAGCTATTATAACATTAAATTATTAGCACAGAAGAAAAAATACTACAATGCCCAATTTTTTATTTTATAAATAATTTTTAAAGAATAACAATTTGGATAAAGATATTAAAAGTTAAAAAATATAGAGATATATTTGTGTTATTGATATTAATAAGAATTTAAGACGCACAATAATATCTTTTTATTTACTGAGATATTTATTTTAAAAAATAATATAACGTACCAAACGATCAATAATTGTTTCTGTGGTATAGTCTTTTATAGTAATACGGGCACTAATAAAATCTGATATTTCTGAAATTTGTTCTTTGGGTACTGGAATATACATTTTAATAAAGGGAAAGCTTTTTGGTTGCAAAGATATCAAATAATCTTCATAATATGGCAAAAACACAACATATTGAATATTTTTTCAAGGAATCTTTTGAGCGCCTAAACTAAAATATTCTTCCGTAAAACTAAAACTTAATTTTTGTTTTTTAGAAGAGATTCATATTATAACAATTACACCAACCAAAATTATCAAAGCCAACAGATAGCTATTAAGCAAGCTCAAACTAATTCAAAACAAAAACATGCCTAACAAAGAAATTAGTAAATAAAAACTAAAGTGTTTGCTTGGAATGATATAATTTCAATATATAGAGGACTCAGATTGTTGGGGTTGTTGATATTGTTGAGGTGGTTTATTTTGTTCGTCTATAGCTTTTATAATTGTAGTATTATCATCAATAGATTCTTTGGATAATTGTTCAGCAGATGTCATTGGTTCTGCTTGAGCTTTAATTTTGGTTGTCTTATAAGAAGTTTTCTTGTGGGTAGCTATAGGAGTTGGAACTTGTTCTTGTTCAATTTTAATTTTTTTTGGCATATTTTGATTTGAATATAAAAGTATTAAGATATGTTTTTAATATAGCACAATTTTTGATAAAAAGCAACGAGAATAATTAAATTATATTTAGATTACTGTTTTGGTTTTTTTTATAATTTGTTGTTTTGATAATTTTTTATTTTTATAATTGGCACTGAATTGCTTCTGTAATTTTTTTACCTCTTGATTAAAATGTTTACCTCTATCAAATTCGTTCAAAAACATATTAAAACTTGCTGCCCCAGGTGATAATAAAATATTGTCTCCTTTTTTTGCTCATTTAAAGGCATCTTGCACAGCTTGATGAATACTAGTAGCAGATTTTATAAAATTTTGCCTATATTCTTTGTGTAATAATTTAAGCATTTTTTCTGAAGCACTACCTGGAAACAAAACCACTCTAATTTTTCTTTGTTCAAATGTTTTGGCAAGCAATTTGATATCTGCGCCTTTATCAACACCGCCTCAGATAATTATAGGATTTTGGAATTTTTTAAGAGCATAAAGAGTAGCAGCGGGATGAGTGGCACAAGTGTCATTGTAAAAATTTACTCCATTTATTTTAGCAATAAATTGTTGTCTGCCTTCCAATCCTTTAAAATTTTTTAGAACTTTATTAATATTTTGATCTTTAATATGAAAAATAGATCCAAATTTATAAACAGCATCTTGGTTAGAGCCATTAAAATATAAAACTTGGGATTTTGCTTTTGAACCAAGATATTTTAGATTATGAGGCAAAATAACAAAATCATTTTTATGTTGAAATTTAAAAATTAAAGTTTTAGCTTTGATATAATTATCCATAGTTTGATGCCAATCCAAATGTTCAGGCATAATATTACTAATAATAGAAATGTGAGGGCTTTGTTTCATATATTTTGCTTGTTCTAACTGATAACTTGATAGCTCAATAACTACAATACTGTGTTGGTCAGATTTTTTAAGAGTATTAAAAACAGATTTTCTAATATTGCCTCCCAAAAATACTTTGTTATAATTTGCTAAAAATGGATTTTTTTGTTTAATTTCTTGTTTTAATAATTCATAAACCAATGCAGTAATAGTTGATTTGCCTTTGGTGCCAGTAATACCCACAACCATTGCTTTATTAAATTCATAAAAAAGACCTATTTCGCTTAAAATTTGTTTGTGAGATTTTTTGAGTTTTTTAAAAAGATGATTATTGGGTTTAATGGCTTGATTGGCTACAATAAAATCTGCATCAAAAAAATCTTTTTCTCTATGCTCTCCTAAAACATATTTTATATTTTTATATTTTTTAAGTTTTTGAAGAGTAGGTTTTAAAGTTTTGGCATCGCGTAAATCAGTAACTAAAAGTTTGGCACCCAAATCAGCTAAAAATTTGGTTACTCCCAATGCCCCTCCATGTAATCCTAACCCCCAGATAACTATTTTTTTATTTTTATATTTATTCATAATTAACGATTAAAATTAAAAAACCAAATATGTAATATATTATTTTTTAATTTCGTATTTTTGACCAGGGATATTGGCAAATTGTTTATAAAACCCCCAGATCTTTTCATCAATTACAAGCATTCGATAATCTGGATCAGGGTAAGTAATATACCCCATAACAACCAGATTAAGAAATATACTTTGTATAACCCTTTCTTTCTCATTAACTCTTTGGGCAAGAGTTTGGGGAGTATCATCTAAACGAATCAAAACTGGATATTTTACTATAATAGGACCTTCATCATATTTTTCTGTCACAAAATGCATTGAAATTGCACTTTGTTTTATTTTCCCTTGATGAAAAGCTTCAATAACAGCTTCGTGTACAAAATGTCCATACATACCCTTGCCACCAAATTCTGGTAATGGGCCCGGATGAATATTAATAGTTTTGGATGGATTTAAACCAATAGTCTTTTTTAACCAACCTGATAACATTACAAAATCAGGCTGATATTTTTCAATTATAGTTTTATAACCTTCTTCATCAAATGGGCCTGACCAATATTCAAATGGGATGTTAAGTAATTGCGACTTATTATAAACACCACCAAATTGATTATTAGAAATAACAGCTACAATATCTGCATCTAAAATTGGTGGATCAGTTCTTGAAAATTCTACCATTTCTTGAAATCCACTACCACCTTCATTTGGCTCCTTGCCTCCAGAAGCAAAAACTAATAATTTTTTTCTATTTTTTTGTATATTTTGTTGCATTTTATTTTCTTCTTTAATTTTTTAAATTTAGCCTCCAATTTTAAACCTATCACTCCTCATTGTAGCATATATTTATTATTAAAAAAGTAATAGTTCAAAAGTTTAATAGTACAAAAACTAATTGCTAAATGTCAATTGCCAATTGTTAATTGCTGATTGGTAGCGGAGGGCACAGGATTCGAACCTGCAAGGACTTTCGTCCATCGCTTTTCGAGAGCGACGCAATACCATTCTGCCAACCCTCCGTGATATTATATGATATTATAAAAAATTATTAACAATTTTAAATAATTTCAAAACAAAAATGAGTTACTAATTAAAAACAATGACTATTTTGAAAAAATAAATTATTTAAGTTGTAGAATTATTATTTTTGACATTTCGTTCAATAAATGATTGACGTAATTGTTGAGGTGCAACCAAAAGAGAAACTTCACATTCTATCCCTAATTGTTTAAGATACTTAACCACATCACCTACACATTGTAAAATATAGGAATTGGATTTTTTGGACTTTGGTATATCAAGATTCATACCTCCAATAAGAGCTTTTGTTACACCTAAATTTTTTAAGTATTCTGCAAAACCTTGTATATTGTTTGTAGGTATTGCTGGGGGTAATTGAAATGCGTCTTCTCCAAATTGTGTTAACGAATTTCAAAAGTTTTTTTGTGTTTGATTGCCCAAAAAATCTATTGGCTCGACACTAATATTGCTCGTCGGTACAAGATAAATTGGATGTTGAATTTTGTCTTCTAATGTTTTTTTAAATCAAGCAAGGTTATTATAACGCTCCATAACAAAAATAGGCGGCATATTAAAAGAAGGTTTGGTTATTATTTCTTCAAATTTTGTTTGAAGAATTTTGACATCATTATATATATCTATATTTGTATTTGGTATTTCTATTGATTGAATTTGATCCATTTTACTCGGGTCTACTCAATAGGGATGAACAAAAAGTCTAATTAAACCATTAGATTTGCTAATAGCATCTTTTAATTCTTGCTTGTCTTTTTCAGATAACGATGCAATATCTTTAATTTTTTTCTCTCCTTTTTCAATATTTTGTTCTGCTATATTTTCTTTTTGTATTTTTTTTGATGTATTTTCCGGTATTTTTTTTGATATATTCCTTGAGAAAAAATCAAATTTTAACATATTATAGTGATTTTATTATTTATTTTTAAATTACGTTATAATAATTATAACACATTTTCTTAATTTTTAAAAATAAAACAATCAATCATAAAAAATAATAACCAATAATATATCTAAAATATTTTATTTGTATACACCCAATATAACATCACTAATAAGCCAACTATTATTTATTTTTGTAATTGTCAAAATTATATCACGTTTAGCGGCAATTCCTCCTTGAACTTGTTCAACACTGGTGATCTCAATAATTTCACCATATATAATATAGGTAACTTCGTCTATTTTTTTGATACTTGTAATGTCTATTCTGTCAGGTCAAGGACTTGATACAATTCTACCAGGCGCTTGGGATGGGTTTTGTTGCCATTGTTCAAGTAATTCAGGACTTACAAAATCTTGATAAGCTTGAGCGAGTGTATCTTTGACATCAGGAGAAGACAAATATACGTTTTTAAAGGATTGCCCAAATTTTTCAACTAAATCTTTGATAACTGTTTGTTCTTTGTTTTCTATGTTATAATTTACCGATCCAGTGTCTAATAATTTCCCGTTTGTTTGTAAATATATTACAATACTAATAGCAATAATAAAACCAAATATAAGAGAAACACGAAGTATTGTTTTATCTAATGTATTATTTATTTTTTTCATAACAATTTATTTGACAAATTACTTCTTACTTAAAGGTTGATATTATAGTAACACTTTAAACATATTAAAAAATTCTAATCAGATTTTCTAGATACTATTTTAATTTGGCTATTAGGAATAATATGGATCATATTATCTTTATCTTTCAAAATAGTCTTGCGTAGAGTAATTTCCTGGACTTGACCTTCTATATTAGAAATATTTACTTCATCACCAATATAATATTGTCCCTCTAACAGAATAAAAATTCCTGATATAAAATCTGCAATAATATCTTTGGCAGCCATACCAACAGCCAAACCAACAATACCCAAACTTGCCAAAATTGGTGTAATATTTATACCAAGCTCTGGTAAAATCATTAACAAAGCTATAGATCAAATAATAAAATTAATAGCACCATAAAAAGTACTAATTAATGTGGCTACTTTTTTCTTTTTTCGTTCTTCTGAAACCTTTTCTTTGACTAGATTCTGAATAAATTTAGTAATAAAAATCTTTAAAAATCAATCAACTAAACTAGCCACAATTAAAATACCAAGAATTTTAATTCCGTGTGCTAAAAACCATTCCAATAATTTTTCAAAAATACCATATTTGTCCATAAAACTAAATTAATATATAAATAAGATAAGATAATTATACTATAAAATATGAATTTTGGCAATTGAGATTTTTAATTTCTATTTAGTATTTAGATTAAATATATAAATTAAAAATATCAATCAACTTTTTAAATTTTTTTTAGATTTTAAACACCGAGGCTGAACCTATAAAAATAAGCGGAGGCGACAGGATTTGAACCTGCGCGGGGCTTTTTAGACCCCCACGGTTTAGCAAACCGTTACTTTAAACCACTCAGTCACGCCTCCATATTTATAAAACTCCATATACATAAATGTTAGGTATTATTTTAATCTTATCACAAAATCACAAAATATACAAGATATTGTATGCGTTTTACCTATTTAGGGTTCTATAAAGTATCAAATGTGTTTAAACTTATCCGATATTGTAATGGCTCGCGTATGCGAGCCATTAAATTAGCCATTAAAAATTTATTATCTTCTACTTAATAGTTTTTGTTCTTATAATATCATCTATTAAACCATAATCTTTTGCTTCTTCGGCAGTAAACCAATGATCTCTATCAGAATCTTTTTCAATTTGGGCTATAGTTTTGCCTGTGTGTTTAGATAAAATTTTATTTAGTCTATCTTTAATTTTTAAAATGTGTTTAGCAGAAATTTCTATTTCTGTTGCTTGACCACCAGCTTCACCCATAACTTGATGAATAAGTACTTCAGAGTTTGGCAAACTAAACCTTTTACCTTTTGTCCCTGCGCAAAGAATCAATGTAGCAGCAGAAGCAGCAATACCAACACAAACCGTTTTAATATCTGGTTTTACATATTGCATTGTATCATAAATAGCTAAAGCAGCATTAACAGCTCCTCCTGGTGAGTTGATAAATATAGTAATTTCTTTTTTAGGATCTTCAAATTCCAAAAACAACATTTGGGCAATAACAATATTCGCCACATTATCATCAATGGGACCAGCTAAAAAGATAATTCTTTCTTTTAATAAACGAGAATAAATATCATAGGCTCTTTCATATCCCTGGTTGCTTTTTTCTACAACCATTGGGATTAATTGATCACTATTATTTGTTATTTTGTTCATAATATTAAATTTAATGTTTTTTAATGTTTTATTAAAAATATAGCTCTAAACATAAACAATATAATAAACACCAATATACACAAATAGAATCAAAATGATGAATAATCACAATAAGACACAGCACGATCTTGGATATTTATTGTTAAAACATTATAACCTTATTTTAAAACATTATAACCTTATTTTAAAACATTACAAAATTATTTTAAATCACCTTTTGAATCACCTTTTAGCAATAAATCAAATACCTTTTCGTTTTCGCATAATTCTTGGGCATAACTTTTTATGGATTCTTTGTTAATTTTGGTGGGATCTTCTACTTGATACGACAAAGCAATCATTAATTCGTTAATTTTATCATTTAATTCTTTTGGTTCTATAACAATATTTTCTCTTTTTACTATTTCTCTAACAATCAACGCATCTAACACTTTTTGTTTTGCCTCTTTGGTTAATTCTTCGCGAATTTTATCTTCGGTTTTGTTTATCTGCTTTAAATAATCTTCAAAGGTAAATCCAAGATGCATTATTCTATGTTTGATATCTTCTAACATATAATCTAACTCACGTGTTACTAAGCTTTCGGGTGGTTCTATTTTAATTTTTTCTCTAATTTTGCTTAATATCAGTGATCTTATTCGTTCATTTTCATTATTTTCTTTTTCTTTTAGTATACCATCTTTGATACTATTTTGTAAAGATGACATATTCTCAAACTCTCCCAAAGATTTTGCAAATTCGTCATCCAATGTTGGTAATTTTTTTTCTAAAATATCCTTGACTGTTATTTTCATCTTAGCAGTTGTGCCTTGTAGATCCTTTTCAATATAATCACTAGGGAAAGTAATAGTAATTTCTTTCTCATCACCCTTTTTTAAACCAATTAATTCCTTGTTTAATTCTTGAAATATTGGCTCTTGACCAATAACAACTCTATATTTCTCTTGTTTTTCTATAATATTATCTGTATCCAAAGATGCCTTAGAGATTATATAATCAATTTCTGCTATATACCCTTCTTTGCCTGGTTCGTCAATACTTGTGTAAGTAGCTCGGGATTCTACTATATATTTCAGAGTGTCTTGTAATTCTTTGTCTTCTACTGTCATTGCTTTTTTCTCTTTTGATACTTCCTGGCCAATTTTTTTATAATTTGGTAAATCTACTTCTGGCAAAATTTTAACTTTGGCAATAAACTCTACGTCACCATCTAAAACAAATTTAGAAAAATTAACCTCTGGCTGATCAACAACATCAATCTTATGCTCAATAATATAATTAGCATAAGCATCTTTTAGAGATATTTTTGCAGCTTCTTCATAAAGATATTCTTGCCCAAATTTTTGTTCAATAACTTCAAAAGGTACCTTGCCCTTACGAAAACCAGGTACTTCTAAATCCTTACCAATATCAGAAGCAACTTGTGGTAAATTATGTTGTATATCTTCTTTTTGGAGTGATATTTTTAATTCCAATTCGTTTGCATTTATTTTGTTTTGAGAAATATTCATTATGTTATTTTAATATTTTATTAAAAAATTATTCGAATTAAATCACTAACAAACAATATATAATTAAAATTAATAATTAATCTTCTTTCTTTATTTTAATTTCTGAATCATTGGTATACATAGTATCGTTATTATTCTTTGATATACGCTTTGACTTTTTCTTGGTAACAGTAATTTGTTCATCTTGTTCCTCATCATCATTTATTTCCTTGTTACTATATTCATCATTATACTCATCATCGGGATCATCATTATTATCGTTATTATCTATATTTTGTGTTAGATCAACATTATTTTTTTGATCAAGATCATCATCATAGCTACTATTATATATATCACCATCAATATTATTATCTGACAAAGTTTTGCTATCAGTATTGGTATTTTGTTCAAAATCTGGGGCAACAGTAGAGTAAACTCTTATATTCCATCCGGTCAATTTTGAAGCTAATCTGACATTTTGACCATTTTTACCAATCACGGCTGATAATAATTCTGGATTTACAAACACTTTAACTTCGCGACGAACAGGATCAATTTCTGTTTCTTTTATTTTTACTGGCGATAAAGCATTGGCTACAAATATAGCAGGTTCTTCAGAATATTCTACAATATCAATTTTTTCATTGGGTATTTCTTCTAATACATTATTTATTCTTACTCCCTTTGGACCAATACAAGAACCCACAGCATCTACTTCTGGTTGATTGCTTCACACAGCTATTTTACTTCTGTATCCCGGCTCTCGACTTATGGCTTTTATTTCTACAATACCTTCTTGAATTTCTGGAACTTCCAAAGTCAAAAGTTTAATAATAAATTGTGGGTGAACCCGAGAGAGTAAAACCACAAGTGAGTCTTTGGCTTCACGAATACCTAAAATTAAAAATTTTTTGCGTTCTTCGAGTTCAAAACGTTCAAATGGTATAGCTTCTTTGGCAGGCAAAATACCTATAGCTTTACCCAAATGAACTATTACTGTACCTCTATCAATTTTCTGAATAACACCAGAAATAATTTCTCCCTCCTTGTTTTCAAATTCATTTAATGTTGTTTCTTTTTCTAATTCTCTAATTTGTTGAATAATTGTTTGTTTAGCGCTCTGGGCAGCAATACGACTAAATGATTCTTCAAATTTCAAAGCGATTATTAATTCTTCACCAACTTTAATATTTTTGTTAATTTTTTTAGCATCATCAATCATAATATGACGCTCTGGATTAAAACGAATTTTTTTTGTGGCTTCATCAATATCCGCGTTTTCTAAGTCTTGTTCATTTTCTGCTTCCCAACCAGTTTCAGGGCTATTTGTGCTATCCTCTTGATTACTAGATATATTAACCGGAGTATCTATTGGTTTAATATTTTTGTTTATCTTAGTTTGTGCTTTCGCACTTGTAGATGTTAAATTATTTTGGTCTTCTTGATTTACTTGTTCTTCTAATGACTTAGCAGGTATAATCATAGATTCATCTACAACTAAAAATACTCGAAAAAATTTTACTTCACCAGTATCTTTATCAATAGTAGCTCGAACTTGAGCATATCTATTTAAATATTCTTTTTTGTAAGCTTTGGCCATAGCCAACTCAATTGCTTGCCAAATTTTTTCTTCTGGCAATCCTTTGTCTAATACAATCTGCCTTATTGCTCCTTTTATATCTTTTAAATCTAACATATTTTAACGTTTATTTTTTATTCTCTTTTTTTAAACTTATTTCGACTATTTTTAAATCTATATAAAAATCGTCCATATCCAGTACTAAATTTTTTCATATTCGTTTACAAATTGTAATATCGTTTTTAACCTTATATGCTTCAAATAGACAAATTTAAGAAAACTCTATTTTTCGTAATAAAACAATACTTATTCTTATATTGACAAAACGACAAAACAATATTTATAATTAGCAGTATATCCTATCTACCTATATATACATATACCTATTATATAAGTTATAATACTGTATACTTTCTAAAATATAAACGAATATAATATAGGTTTTGAAAAGAGTAGGTAGATTTTTAAACAATTGGTCGGCTTTATGGGCCGACCAACTAATATGCTTAATACATTTTTATACTAACATAAGTTTTAAAAAAATGCAAGTCTTGTGCTTATATTTGTTTTACATATTTAATGTTTTATAAAAGGTCAAAGTGTTTGGACTGATCCAACTTGGTTTGTCTTTTTACATAAAAACCTCTACCAAATTTAAATCAACAAAAAATACTTTTATGAATATTATATTTCTGTTTGGT
The DNA here is from genome assembly GCA_964403105.1 of uncultured Candidatus Saccharibacteria bacterium. GTDB lineage: Bacteria > Patescibacteriota > Minisyncoccia > UBA6257 > JAKLIH01 > CAZFNU01. Next base: position 17,163 of record CAYOES010000003.1, on the reverse strand, counting down.
GTTTCTAAATATTTGTACTTTTGCTTTTTAAATGTAAAAAGGAGATATTGCTAACTCTTATGCAATATCTCCTTGTGTTATTTGAACTTGTTTTTTTTATTTTTTCTTGTATTTGCAACAGAGATAAAATCCTGCTGCAAATATAAAAATTCCCGTACAAACAGCAGACATGGTGCCTACGCTCGGCACCATACCATCAATAAAATACATACTTTCGCTGGGAAACCCAGCGAAAGAAAAAAACACATTGCTTCCTAAATATACAACAGCAGCCAATACAATAATATTCATAATTTTTTCCATTTTTTCTCCTCTTCTCCTAATTTTTATTTTTGAAGTTACAGAAGGTAATCTGAGAATTTTTAATTATACAAAACCAAAAAGTGTATAGACATAAATACTTTATTATTACTTATATAATAATAGATACACTCATTATAATTGAATCAAAATCTTAGCTCACCTTTTGTAAATACAAATAATAGAAACTGACAGTAGAAATTTAAAAATTTAAAGTTTCGAATTAAAGATAAGAAATTAAAAATAGAAAATTATAAAATTCCAAATCTTGTTCTAAAAACGAAAATATATATTTGAGATATTTTTAAATTATATCATATAATATTTGTTTTGTCAATAGGTGGGGTATTTTTCTTTTAAATATCTGAAATACCATAAATTATATTTAATGTTTTTGAGTTTATAGAAAGTTAAGAGATTGTAATTTTTTATAATTTTTATATTACGAGAATCAAAAATTGATCGTAAAAAATTTGAGATATATTTTATATAAAAATATATTATATCATATTTTTCTTAGGTTGTCAAGAGTCAGAATATTTTTTGTTTAGGATGCCTGAGTATTTGGTTTTAAACCTATTAATGTTTAATCTCTGCATCTTTACTAAATAAATTAAAGAATTATCAAATTGTCACGCGCGTGACAATTCACTAATTTGAGGCATATCAAATTGTTTAGCGCGTGACAATTCACTAATTTGGGGTATATTGAATTGTTTAGCGCGTGACAATTCGCTAATTTTGGGTATATTGAATTGTTTAGCGCGTGACAATTCACTAATTTTGGGTATATCAAATTGTTTAGCGCGTGACAATTCGCTAATTTTGGGTATATTGAATTGTTTAGCGC
>CAYOES010000003.1:12711-15913 GCA_964403105.1 uncultured Candidatus Saccharibacteria bacterium | reverse complement strand
CGCGTGACAATTCGCTAATTTTGGGTATATTGAATTGTTTAGCGCGTGACAATTCGCTAATTTTGGGTATATTGAATTGTTTAGCGCGTGACAATTCACTAATTTGGGGCATATCAAATTGTCACGCGCGTGACACTATTTTAAAAACAGCTAAAAAAGATAGTATTTATCAATATAAAAAGCATATGCTATATTTTGCGACGTATCAGACACTCAAAAAATATAGATAATATCTACATTTTATATTTTCATAAAATAATATTATGCGACATATCAATAAAACATAGTTATTACTAGCTATTTTGGCATACAAGTTTTTGCACATAAAAAAATAAAAAAATTGAAGTCGGCATTTCAATTTCTAAATTTATTAAGTATAATTACAAGCCTCTGTAATACCAGTATTGGTATATGTATATAATTAAATCCATATAATCCCCTAAATGTTCGGGAATTATATATTTTTGGCTTTTTATTTTAATTAATATAGGTCATATAGCAAAAATATAAAAAATATGATATAATAAATATAATAAATTATAGTAAATATAATAAACGAGAGATAATGAGTATTGAACAATATCACAATAAAATAACTGACAATTCTGATAAATTTATTGAGCAAAATATAATAACACCATATATAAAAATTCTTAAAAATATATTTTGAGAAAATTTTAGCGATATACAAAAAGGAAATTTTGATTCACAAAATAACATTCTACGCAATCTATCTCAGTTATTACAAATAGATACAATAGAATCTTATATAAATGATCAGCTGATAAAAGATTTTGTACAATTACACCAAGAAGTGCAAACAAAATTAAACAATCCCGCAAATAATCAAACAAAAAAAATGCTGAACGAGCGAATCATTGATTCAGTAGTTTATAATTCTTCTCTTTATAGAATTTTTCATAAACTATTCACAGATAAATTAAAAAGACAAATTGTATCTGATAATAATTTTGTGTCATCCAAAAAAGACACAACAAAAAAACATCAGCAAATAAATTTACAAAAACAATTAGAGGAAAAACAAAATTGAGAACAATTTTTTAGTAATGTAGAAGAACAATTTAGAAAAATGATAAAAACAAAACTCCAAGATATTATACGTTCCAAAGAAATTACTTATAAATATTATCCAGGAGGATGAGAAAGGAAACAAAATACCAAATAAAAAACACTCGGTATTCGAGTGTTTTTTATTACAATATATTTAAATATACATCTTGATTTTATGTAATCAAGCTGCCCTCAGGTAAATCTTTTTCAGGTATTAATAAACTAATTTCTGTGTTATCTATATTATGAGAGGCTATAATCATAGCTTGGCTTTGATATTGTAAAATTGTTCTTGGTTCTAAATTAGTGACAAAAATAAATTTTTTATTTATAAGATTTTCAGGTGAATAATATTTAGCAATTCCCGAGACAACACTTCTTATATCATTATTACCAAAATCAACTTTTAATAATAAAAGCTTGCTGCTCTCTATAATATTAGAGGCTTCTAAAACTTTTCCTATTTTCATTTCTATTTTAGAAAAATCATCAATTGATATAGTATTCATAGTATATTTTTAGTATGTTTTTTATTTAATTACATAAATAATTATTATTGTTTATAAAAAAATATAGCAAATAATAAACTAACTAATTCGTCAATTTGGATTTATGTCCATTTCTTTTGGATCATCTGTGCCTTTTGTTAGATATTGTATATACCCAGCCGTAGCAACCATAGCGGCATTATCAGTAGAAAGAACAAATTCCGGACAATAAAAATCAACTTTGGGGTTTTGTTTGATAATTGCTTCCTGTAATTGTCTTCTTAGTTCTTGATTAGCTGATACACCCCCTGATATCATAATGGTTTTTGCTTTTGTTTCTTTGGCTAATTTAATTATTTTGGAAATTAAACATTCACAGATAACATTTTGAGATTCAAAACAGATTTGCTGTTTAATCTTATTATTATATTGCTTATTTTTTTTAAGTTTAGCAACCAAATATAAAACTGCTGTTTTTAAACCTGCAAAACTAAAATCATAATCATCCGAATTTATTAATGGACGTGGAAGTTTTATTTTGTTGGTGAATTTGCTTAATATTTTGTTTTCGGTTTTTTGATCTTTAATTTTTGTTGCCATTTTGGCAATTATTGGACCTCCAGGATAACCAAGGTTCAAAAGTTTAGCTATTTTATCAAAACATTCACCAGCCGCATCATCTCTTGTTTCTCCAACTAATTTTATTTTAGTCAAATTCTGTAATAGATAAAGTTGTGTATGACCACCAGACACCAGTAGTACCACTGCAGGAAATTTTATATCAAGATGAAAATAAGGATGCGATAAATTTAAAAGATTTGAATAAATATGACCTTGTAAATGATTAACACCAACTATTGGTTTATTTAATGCTCATGATAAATCTTGGGCAAAATTTGAACCTATTAATAATGAAGGAGCAAGACCTGGCCCAATAGTAACAGCTATAAGATCAATAGTTTGTAAAAAATTTTTATAATTAACTTTTGCTTGTTTTAACGCCAATTCAAAAACTGGCAACATATTTTTAGTATGTTCTCTGGCTGCTAAATTTGGCACAACTCCACCATATCTTTTATGAATTTTTGTCTGACTCGATACAATATTAGACAAAATTGTAAATTGTAAATGTTTTATATCTCCTAAACAATCTACAATTGCCACTGATGTATCATCACAAGACGTTTCTATTGCTAAAACTTTCATAACATTACAATTAAAACAAATCAAGACTTTTATTATTACACAAATTAAATTGCTATAAAAAAGAAAACTGGCCTAAGGTATATTCTTAAATAATTTTATAGTAGCGCCTGCGGGAATCGAACCCGCATTGTCAGATTGAAAATCTGATGTCCTAACCGCTAGACGAAGGCGCCAATAATATATTAAAAATTAAAGACCAAAAATCAAAAAAATATTTTTAATATCAATATTTAAATATTATCATAAAACAGCAAGAAAATCAAGAATCAAAACAAATACAGAAAAACAAATACTAATTTCCAAATTATTTTAACTGACAACCCAAAGCTAATAACACAAAACATATAATAATATAAAATAAGGTATCAATCTAAAATCTGATTGTTTATTTTTATTAAAATGTCACTTATAATTCTTAATTATCGAATAATCCTGTT
>CAYOES010000003.1:0-12611 GCA_964403105.1 uncultured Candidatus Saccharibacteria bacterium | reverse complement strand
ATACTTGACTCGGCGCGTTTACTTTTCTATAAAATTATGATATAATATATAATATCTTTAATTAATTCAGATAGTATCTATGAAGTATTAAAAAAAGTATTAAATTCAAAATCAAATAATTCGCTATAAAGGATTAACTATTTTGATTTTATTTAATAATATTAAAACTATTAATATGGTTTTACCCAAAGCCTATCAACACAAAGAAGTAGAAGATAAAATATATCAAAAATGAGAAAAATCGGGGTATTTTAATCCAGACAATTTACCCAAAACTCATAAAAAGCCATTTTGTATAATTATGCCACCAACTAATGCAAATGGAAATCTGCATTTAGGACATGCATTAGTTATGAGTATAGAAGACGCAATTGTTCGATACCAAAGAATGCTAGGGAAAAAGGTTTTATGATTACCGGGTGCTGATCATGCTGGTTTTGAAACTCAAATAGTTTATGAAAAAAAATTAGAAAAAGAAGGTAGATCTCGTTTTAATATGACGCGCGAAGAATTTTATCAAGAAGTTTGAAATTTTACTCAAAACAATAAACAACATATGATTAATCAGGTCAAAAGATTAGGTGGATCATGTGACTGATCGAGAGAAAAATTTACTTTGAATACGGATATTATTAATATTGTTTATGATACATTTGAACAAATGTATAAAGACGGACTTATTTATAGAGGTAATCGTATTGTAAATTATTGTCCCAAACATAAAACTGCTTTTTCAGATTTAGAAACACAATATATTGAAGAAGATAGTTACCTATATTATATCAAATACTGAAATGCAAATTTATCGAGTCAAGATATAGATAATCTGAATAATAAACAAACGCAAAGTAACACAGATGATAATAATAAATATATAGTAGTGGCTAGTACACGACCAGAAACAATCCCGGGAGATTTGGCTGTGGCTGTTAATCCATTAGATAAAAGATATAAAAATTGAATAGGAAAAAAAGTCATCGAACCAATTACCAAACGAGCAATACCAATAATTGTAAGTAAAGATGTTGATATAGAATTTGGTACTGGAGCCTTAAAAGTAACGCCCAATCATGACGCTACTGATTTTGAAATTGGAAAGAAAAATAATTTGGGATTTCGTTCCATTTTAAATTTAGACGGAAAATTAAATGAAAATGCAGGACCTTTGCAAGGACTCAAACCGCAAGAAGCAAGAATCAAAGCTATACAAATTTTAAAAGAAAACAATACTTTTATAAAACAAGAGCCATATAAACATAATGTCTCAGTCTGTTATAAATGTGGTACACCTATTGAACCTATAGTAATGCCCCAATGATTTGTAGCAATGACCAAACCAATAAAGAATAACAAACAATCTTTACGTGATATCGCTATTACAGCTGTAAGAAAAGGAAATATTCAATTTATCCCAAAAAAATTTGAAAAAATATTTTTTCATTGAATGAAAGAAATCAAAGATTGAAATATTTCAAGACAAATCTGATGAGGTATTCCGATACCAGCATGATATAACAAAAAATCAAATAACAAAAAACAACAAACAGAAATAGCAGAAGAACAAATAATCTATATTGGAAAAAATCCACCAAAAGGAGATGGTTGGGTTCAAGATACTGATGTATTTGATACTTGGTTTTCTTCTTCTCAATGACCATTCGCTACATTAATGAGTTCCGAAGATACTGATTTTGACACTTTTTATCCCACTGATATTATGGAAACTGGCTATGATATTTTATTTTTCTGAGTATCAAGAATGATTATGATGGGATTATATAAAACAGGCAAAGTGCCATTCAAAAAAGTTTTATTACATGGTATTATTCGTGATAAAAGCCATCAAAAAATGTCAAAATCTAAAGGTAATATAATAAACCCAATGGATTTATGTGATCAATATGGTGCTGACGCTTTAAGATGATCATTATTATATGGTACAAAAATAGGTGATGACACTGCATATGCAGAAGATAAAATTATTGGAGCTAGAAATTTTATAAATAAAGTTTGAAATGCTTCAAAATTTGTCATAATGAACCTCGATGGATTTAATGGAGAACAACCTGCAAAATTAAATCTCAAATATTCTAAATTAATAAAAGAAAATGAAGAGATTATAAAAAAATATCAAAAATATTTTGATAAATTAGATCTGACCAAGGCTACGACTTTAATTTATAAATATTTTTGATTTAATTTTTGTGATAAAACTATAGAAAATTTGAAGCAAGACTTAAACAACCAAAAAACAAAACAACAGGCTCAGTGGACTTTATACACAATTTTAAAACATAATCTAAAAATGTTACATCCATTTATCCCATTTATAACAGAATATATTTGGGGACTATTACCCATACCACAAGATAGTGACTTGATTATTAATCGATTTTAAGATAAAATAGATATTAAAATATCTAAATATCCAAAATACAACCACAAATTATTATAATACAATAATATGAGTATATTTAATATATTATTACATCAGTATTTTATACCAATAATGATTGCCACTGCGCCATTAACAATCTGACTTTTATTTTTTTTGGCACGTGATAAAAAAGAACCTGAACCAATACATTGAATAATAATAACTTTGACATTCGGAGCCATAGCGGCTTTTTTAACTATTATCGTAGAATTTATTTTTACCAAAGATTTGGTCTCTATTACACCACTAATAGCTCAGTCTCTAGAAAAAAGAAACTTAATGGGTTTTATTATTGTCTCTACGATAGAAGAAATAATGAAATTTCTTGTCGTGTATATATTACTACATATAAACAAATTTTTTAATGAAGCAATAGATGCTATGATGTATATGATTATTGCTGCTATTGGATTTTCTATGGTGGAAAATGCTTTGGCAATATTTGGACAATTAAAAATATCTCTATCTCTAACATTTCCTATTCAAATCATTATTGCTAGATTTTTAGGGGCTAATTTGTTACATATTATATGTAGTGGGATTATTGGTTTTTTCTGAGCCAAAACTTTTACTTCAAAAAAACATTGGTATCTGGGTATAGGTTTTATATTAGCAATTATTATTCATACTATTTTTAATTACTCTTTGTATGCTGGCGGGTTTATTTTATTTCCTTTTATCTTGTTTTTTATTTTTATTTGTGCTACAATATTATTATGAATGTTTGATGTTGTCGAAGAATTACATACACATATATCTTAATTTTTTATATATACATATAATTCAAAAAAAATAAATTTAATAAAGATTTTAAACATACATTATGGCTACAACCAAAAAAGACAAAAAATTACCTGCATATGTAGAAGAAGGGAAATTACCAGTTGATATTTATCACACTGACGACGAATATATTATTCGTACAGTTATCGCAGGTGTTAAACAAGAAGATTTAGATATCTCTATAGTAAATGATCTGGTAACAATTAAGGGCGAAAGATTAGAACCAGAATCAGTAGAAGATAAAAATTATATCAAACAAGAATGTTACTGGGGTGCATTTTCAAGAACTTGTGTATTACCAGATAATATAGATACAGATAATTCCAAAGCAATTTTAAGCTCTAAAGGAATTTTAACAATTAGATTTCCTATTATTAAAGAGTAAAAATTCAATTTGTTTAATACAATTATCCAAATTTCTTAAAAAATATTTCTAAGATGTCAAATTAACATTAAAACTACAAAAAATAGATATGAAAAATTTTTGAATTATTATTTTAACTATTATTATCACTTTATCAGTTTATAACATTGTCTTAATAAATTTTAAAAATGTGTCTTGTTCAAAATTACAATGTTTACCTCAAAATATTATAACAACTACAATTTCGACAATTCAAAACACAACTTCCAATACATCTAAGAACAACCAAGACAGCAATATAATAACAATACAAGACAGTGCCAATGAATATTATGTTACACCCAATAATAATAAAGAATTACGTAATCTTTTGTTTTCAATTAACAAAATTCATAAAGTAGCTCCATATACTATTTTAGAATCATCAGGGGGAGATCCCGCAATAAATGGGGATTGAATTCATATTAAATATGAAAAATGCGATCAGTCTTATAATCAGTGCGAAATATATTTTTATGATAATGTAATCGATATATTGAACATCAAAAATATAAAAACTGAGCCTGGCAATGACGGTATAATTCTTATTATAAACGCAGAACAAGATAACATAGATGAACAAACTTCCAATATCCAATTAGATACTATTGAGCTACGAATGAGATTTGATTCTTTGACAGAAAATCTTTATATACAAAAGAAAATTATTAATAGTCGATAATTAAAAATTTAAAAATAATTTAAAAAATATGAAAAAAATATATTATATATGTTTTATCATTTTTAGCTTAATTATTTTATTATTAGGTGGCCTAAATAAAATGTTTACTGCACAAGCAGCAGCACCACGTGGTAAATTTGGATGTAACATTCTATTAGGCGACAATTGTAACAATTGAGAAAGCCGATATATAGATATTAATGTTGGAGCAATCTCGTCTTTTGCATATAGACTAGAAATAACTAATGGCTATCCAAATGATATAAAGGCTAACACAGATGTTATTATTAAAATCCCTAATTCAGTTAATGCTATTTTTGATACAAAATACCAAGAACCAAGTCCTTATTCTACCGCTTACGCATTATATGGAGGTTACGCATTATATGGAGGTAAGGTTGATAAAAATGTGAGTTTTCCTGATAATAAAACCATGCGGATTGATGTTACTAAAGATTTTAACCCAGAAGACAACACTCCTTTATTTACATTAAATAATAATATAAATTTAAAAATAAAATCACAAAGTTCAATCAGAGATAGTAATAAACCACTGGAAAACGAAGTTTGGAGACTTAATAGATTATATCTTGATAATGATAACAGCAATACTATAAGTAACGGCGATATTTGTATTAATACTGAACCACCTGCGTGCATAGCATTAGAGGGCGCAATATGCCCTGGCCCAGTACCATATGGATTAGTTAATTGTAATACTAATTATGAATGTGGGAGACCTTTATATTCTTTCACAAAACCAGAAAGAATCAAAACAACAAACCCGAATGGTAATTATATTTATGAACAAGATGGACTTTATCTTGATAATGATAACAATAATAAAGTCTCTGATAAAGATCTCCGTATGTCAGTTGGCGATTCACCAGCTGAAGGATCAGATTATTGCGGTAAAGAACCTTATTCTTGTATTCGAGAAGTAACTCGTGATGTTCTAACTGTTTATTTTAAAATTATAGGGCATACGGGACCAAGTAGAGGTGTTTTCGAATGATCAGTAGATGGAGGTATAACTTATCTACCAGTTACTAACCCGGCATTTGGTATTAATGTAATAAATAATAATAAAATTAAAACTTTAACTAATATTGCTATTAATTCGAATAACTCATCAATAAATAACCAATCTAATTATACTATTAGTTTTGCATTACCAACTGATTCAAACGCATATAACAGCGGAGAGTTTGGTATTATACCCTATGATGGCTCTATAGTTATTACCTTTCCTAAAAACTTTGATTTAACCAAAGTTAGTTTAGCTAATATTTCTAAGGGCGAAGGTCGTTGTAATAACAATATTGATGGTGGTTTTGATATATCTATTAATAACCAAACTATAGTTTTAACTCGCAAGGGAGATGGTACAAATTTTATATGTCCCTACTCGAATATCATAATAGCTCTCAATAATATTAAAAACCCTCCTAATCCAGGAATCTATACAGTTTCTATAGAAACAAAAGCTAAGGGCAATTTGTTGTTAGCAAAAGGGAATGGCAATGCTACTATTACCAAAACTAATACATCAACTTCTACTAGTTCTACAACTACTACTAGTTCTACAACTACTACTAGTTCTACAACTACTACTTCATCCACTACAACTACTACATCCAAACCACCTATAAATAATCAGTGTGAAGCTATTTATTTTAATGAGTTATCGGCAGCTCCTTGAGAACAAGGAGAAAAATGCGATAAATGTTTTTCTGTAAAATGCGGGGATAACATTTGTGCTTGTCGGGAAAAATACCGATGAGAAAAATTTATCTGCGAATCGGGGGAAAATTGTATTGCTCTATATGCTTCAGGAAATCGTGATTATTGTCCGTCTGATTGCTCCTCCAAAACTTCTACTAGTTCTACAACTACTACTTCATCCACTACAACTACTACATTTCCTACCATAAAACCTCTAAAACCAATAGACACAAACAAAATGAGCAAAATAGAATTACAAAATTACATTATGGAACTGCAAACCCAATTAATAAATCTTCTTCAGCAATTATTATTTCTGCTAAAGATGAGAATACAATAATGAAGAAAATATTTTGCTGTGATAACTAAATATAATATAACTGGGTACAATATAATGTGAATTTAATTCGCTTCACTCATTAAACTCAAATTATATAACTAATACAATATAATTTGAATTTAATTCGCTTCACTCATTAAACTCAAATTATGGAAAATAAAAAAATACTAATTATATCAATAATCTTTATCGCGTTAATTAGCTGTTTTATACTTCTAAATAAAATAACAAAACCTAATTCAGAGTTATTAAATACTTCTTCTACTACTACTACAATACTAAAAGACACTGCCAACAATAAAGAATTTACAGATTTCTGAGATGATTATGATTGACCAAAAAGTAAATTTAATATACTCAATACTCCAAAAACCATTACAACAGAATCCTTAGACATTAAGGGACAACCTCCTGGGGAACCACCAATTTATTATGAAAAAGAAACCCTTAATGGTATAGAATATGAAACATTAACTGGCTGGGTTAAAAAAGACACTATTAAAATAAATAATGGACAATTGCTATTCAGTGTTTATAACGGAAGATTTGAATCGAAGTCTGAATTAAAATTTAGTAATATTAATACTAATATTATAAAAATACTAAAAAATAATAAAGAATATAATTTTGAAGGTCTTTCATCTCTACCTCAAACCAAAATCGTCAATGTCAAAATATATTTAGAAATACCAAAAGCAACAGCAAAATCGTCATATTTTACCTTGCTATTACCAATAGCTTTAGCAAAAATATCCCCTGATGCTAACGAGTATCAATACAATCCAGAATATCCAATATCCTTAGGTGATACTATCTTGCCTGAATCACCCATTCTAAAACATAGAATTTATAAAATTATCTTTCAAGAACCAATATTCGAACAAAGAATACTCAAAGGAGCTCGAGGGGATATAGCAGCTGATTTTGATGGGGAATATTTATTTGATAGAGATAAAGACGCAAAACTTTTCATAAAATTTGCTAATTCACAAGATTGGATTAATATAGCATGGGGAGATGAATCTCCTTATTGAGCTTTAGAAAATTTATTAGATTATGCAAGTAAAAACGAAACCTACATTGAATTCTATTGTTCAAAATTTAATAATTCAAGTTTAATTATTCATACAAAAACTGTCTGAGAATTTAATTTTAATTTTCAAGAAAATGAAGATATTAAAATTCCTATTCAATATACAAGCTCAGAGCCACAACAATATAAATGAGTATCTGATAAAACAATTATGTTTAATGACGAACATTATAATGACCAATTAATAGATATCTCAAAATTTATTGCGGATAATCCCAAATTACAACGCAATAATAATGAAGAATGAACAGAAAAGGGTATTCTATCTTTTACAGGAGCAATTAATTGCGGAAAACTGAAAAATTTAGATTTTGATAGCCAATGTTTTATAGAAGCCACAACATTGTCTTTTAAATAGCTCGGGGTAAATTTAAAAAATTTATAAATTTGTATGTTGTTCAATAATTTATTTTAAAGAAATCAAAAAATATTTTTAAAAAGACTTGTTTTTAAACAAGTCTTTTTTATTTATTCCATATGAAACTTTTCTAAAAATTCTTGGTAGCGTTGTCATAAATTCGGTCAAGATTGTAAAGTATTATCTTTATTTATAAGTCTTGTAGCTTCCTCATGAATTTGTGCTAATTGTTTAGTATCAGATAGAGCTTGCATAGCTAAATCAGGAAAACCTGATTGGTTTACCCCAAAAAATTCTCCTGGGCCTCTTAAATGCAAATCAATTTCTGCTAATTTAAAACCATCACTATACTGCAACATAGCTTTTAATCTTTCCCGAGTTGTTTTACTATATGATTCTGTAAAAAGAAAACAATACGACTGATATTCACCCCTACCTACTCTACCACGAAATTGATGAAGCTGCGATAAACCAAAGTGTTCAGCCCCTTCTATTACCATAATTGTAGCATTGGGTACATCTATACCAACTTCTATTACTGAAGTGGCAATTAGTATTTGAATTTTATTATCATAAAATTTTCTCATAATATCATCTTTTTCTTTTGGTTTCATTTTGCCATGAATCATTTCTATTTGAAATTCGGGGAAAATTTTTTTTATTCTTTCATATTCTTTTTTTACAGCTTTAACTTCGTAATCTAATATTTGGGATGGTGAAAAAATATTTGGTTTATGAATTAGCAACTGAGATTGTGTTTTGTCCTTAGAGTTTGACTTGTCATCATAATACACATTATTAATGCTCGTCTGGGTAGAAATCTGTGTTGGTGCTTGTTTGGTAGAAGTATCTTCTATTCGAGGACAAATAATAAAAGCTTGTCTGCCTTCAATAATCTGTTTTTTTATAAAATCATACATCTTATCTTCTGACCTTTTAGACACTAATTTAGTAATAATGCTTTGTCTGCCTTTGGGCATTTCATCAAGAATGCTTAATTCAAGATCACCATACATTGCCAATGCCAAAGTACGAGGAATGGGGGTGGCTGTCATAGATAATAAATGTGGATAAAACGCTAATTCAGGTGAATATATACGCTGATTAGTATCAATATTTTTTAAATCACAAGCTAAATCATATACAACATACTTTATTTCTATATTGTCATTATTAAAATTTACTAATACTGCTAATTTAAAACCGCTTTCTTTTAAATAGCTCCAAACCTGTTTTTCTTCAGTTTTGTCTGAAAACGAACGAGATGTTATAACTAAAATAATTTTATTCTCTATTATAAAATCTGGTTTATATAGACCAATTTTTTTATTATCATACACAACATTAAGAGATTTGGTGTTGTCAAAAGATATGTTTTGTTTAGATAATGCTTTTGTCAGTGCTTCTTGATAAACAAGTTTTTGTAATCCTGATCCTAATTTATTAAATACATCAAAAATCACCCCTTTGATTTTATCAGTTAATTCCTTGTATGGAAGATCAGTCTTTTGTTTAGTGTTGATAATGGTAGTTTTGGCATTTATTTGTTCAGTAATCTGTGTTGATCCGCGCAATAAAAGCGAGCGCTGAGCAACACCAAATCTATGCTGCTCATCAATAATAACAAAACCCAAATTACCAAATTGGACATCTTTTTGTATCAGCGAATGGGTACCAACTACCAATCATGGAGTATTAATAGCAATGCTTTTTAATAAATATTCTTTAGACACTTTGCCTTCTAAAAAACCATCTTTAATTTCTACGCCATCACTTGTCAAACAAGCAATCTTGATATCAAAAGGCTTTAATAATTGTTTAATAGTTTGAAAGTGTTGTTTTACCAATACTTCTGTTGGTGCCATAAAGGCTACCTGAAAGCCATTTTTTAAACACAGATAAGCAATGGATATTGCTACTACGGTTTTACCTGACCCAACATCGCCCTCTAATAACCTGTTCATAGGAATACCTGTTTCAATATCTTGTATCATTTCTCATATTGCTTTTCTTTGAGCATTAGTAAGTTTAAATGGAAGATAAGAGATAAATTCTTTTATAGCATTAATATCTTTTGGTATCTTGGGTGCTCGAAATTGTGATAATCTATTTTTTAAATTTAATAAATGAATCTGCACCAATAACATTTCTTCGAATACAAATCGACGCTTAGCTTCATTAGCCAATTCTTGACTATCAGGAAAATGAATTTGTGATAAAGCATTTTTAATATCCATCAAATTATAATTCTGACGAGTTTCTAATGGCAAAGATTCTGGTATCTTATCTAAAAACATTTTCAAAGCGCGCTTAATATAACTACGAATCATTTTTGAACTAATACCAGCAGTTTCGGAATAAATAGGTACTAATCTTCCAGTATGTCTTAAATCCTGTATATTAAAATCATCATCTTGCGAAACTAATTCATAAGCTGGACTTTCTAATAATAATTTTTTACCCTGCTGTTTTACTTTGCCTGATAAAGAAACTGTTGTACCTTGTTTCAAAGTTTTGATAATAAATGGTTGATTGAACCAAAGAACTTCTATTGATCCTGATTCATCTTCTACTGTAGCAGTAATAAGCAGCATATGTTTTTTAAAAGTACGATAACTTTTTATTTTAGTAATATGAGCTATTATTGTTGCTTGCTCATTAGCTACCAAATCAGCTATGTTTTTGATATTAGTAAAATCTTGATAACGAAACGGAAAATAAAAAAGTAAATCTCTAATAGTAATAATACCGAGATCTTTTAATTTTGTCTCATAATAAGGACCTATACCTCTTAAATTGTTTATTTTGTCATTTATTTGTAACATATTATAAAAATATAGTAAGATTATTGTATCATATTTTTGTATCTGTTGCAATTTTTTAAAAAAATTGATAGTATAAATATATAGAAACATTTTAAACCAATAGTATGACAAAATATATAGTTGTAATTGGAGGAGTTATTAGTGGCGTAGGAAAAGGAGTAGCTACGGCATCAATAGGAAAAATTTTAAAAGAATATGGATATTCTGTAACAGCAATAAAAATTGATCCGTATATCAATGTTGATGCTGGTACTTTAAGACCCACTGAGCACGGAGAAGTATGGGTTACTGATGATGGGGGAGAAATAGATCAAGATCTAGGAAATTATGAAAGATTTTTAGATATAGATATACCTAAAAAGAATAGTATCACAACTGGACAAATTTATAAAAATATAATTGCAAAAGAAAGAAGGGGAGATTATTTGGGACAAACTGTTCAATTTATTCCACATGTAGCCAATGAAATAAAAAATCGTATTATACAAGCAAGCAAAGGATATGATTTTGCTTTAATAGAAATTGGGGGAGTAGTGGGTGATTATGAAAACGTGCCCTTTTTATTTGCTATGAAAAATTGAGAAAAAGAAATAAAACCAAACAACATAATATATATATTAGTAACGTACCTATTCGCACCCCGTCATATAAAAGAAATGAAAACAAAGCCTACTCAGCAAGCTATAAAAATGCTCACAGAATCTTCAGGTATTGCCCCAGATTTTGTATTATGTAGATCAGAAGAACCTTTGGATAAAGTAAGAAAAGAAAAAATAGAAACATATGCTAATATTTCATCTGATTATATTATTTCTGCACCAGATGTAACTACTATATATCAAGTGCCAATAAATCTAACAAAAGAAAATATAGGAAGCAAAATTTTGGATAAATTAAATGTAAAACCAAAAACTAAAATAAATTTTGCTCAATGAAATAAATGAATAAATAATATCTTACAACCAAAACATACAATCAAAATAGCAATTATTGGGAAATATATAAATAGTGGAGACTTTACTTTGACTGATTCTTATTTATCAATTAAAGAAGCGCTAACACATTGTGGAGCGCATCTAAACACTAAGATCGAAATAGAATGATTGGATGCAAAAAGTTTAGAAAAAAATCCTAAAAATGTAGATATAATCAAACAATTTGATGGTATTATTGTGCCTGGTGGTTTTGGTACAGAAGGAACAGAAGGCAAAATATTAGCTATTAACTATGCGAGAACACATAATATTCCATATTTAGGCTTGTGTTATGGTATGCAATTGGCATTAATAGAATTTGCCAGAAATGTCTGCAAAATGAAAAACGCCAATACTACAGAAATAAATCCCAATACTCCCTATCCTATAATTGATTTTATACCAATGCAAAAAGAATTTATACAAAATCACGCTTATGGTGGAACAATGAGATTGGGAGCATATGGAGCTATTATAAACAAAAAGTCATTAATTTATAATTTATATAAAAAAACCAAAAGAATAGAAATAGACAAAAAACAAATAAAAATCTTACAAAAAGATAAACAGAACAAATTTAGATTAGGAAAGTTCAACAAAAATACAGATACTATAATTTTAGAAAGACATAGACATAGATACGAAGTTAACCCAAAATATGTTGAAACATTAGAAAAAGCAGGAATTAAATTTACTGGCTATCATGTACGCAATGACGGAACTAAACTTATGGAATTTATCGAATTACCACAGCATAAATTTTTTGTAGCAACACAAGCACATCCTGAGTTTAAATCACGATTAAACAATCCTGCGCCTTTATTTTGGGGTTTTGTAAAAGCATGTTTATCCAAAACAAACAAAATATCAAATAGCAAATAGCAAATATTCTATTTTGCTATTTGATATGTTCGTTGCCTCCGTAGCTCAGCTGGTAGAGCAGTTGCCTCTTAAGCAAATGGTCGCAGGTTCGAATCCTGTCGGAGGCACA
>CAYOES010000002.1:13623-30848 GCA_964403105.1 uncultured Candidatus Saccharibacteria bacterium | reverse complement strand
TAATGAGTTCAAATGCTCCTTTTGTTATTGTAAAAAACGAAAAAAGAATGCTCCAAGAGTCAGTTGATATGTTATTTGATAATTCTTTGCATCAAGGGAGACAAACTTCTCAAAGATCTCAAAGAAGACCTTTACGATCTTTGGCTGATATTCTCAAAGGTAAACAAGGCCGTTTTAGACAAAATTTACTTGGTAAAAGAGTAGATTATTCTGGTCGTTCTGCTATTGTTGTTGGACCTACATTAAAATTAAACGAATGTGGAGTACCAAAAGAAATGGCTTTGGAAATTTTTAGACCTTTTATTATTCATAAATTATTAGCCAAAGATTTAGCTCATAGTATTCCTGCTGCAAATAAATTAATTGATGAAAAAAACGATGAAGTTTGAGCTATTTTAGAAGAAGTAACAAAAGATAAATATATTTTATTAAATAGAGCTCCAACTTTACACAGATTAAGTATTCAAGCTTTTCATCCTATATTAATAGAAGGACTAGCTATACAAATTCACCCAATGGTTTGTGAACCATTTGGTGCTGATTTTGATGGTGATACTATGTCATTACATTTACCTTTGTCGGAAGAAGCACAAAAAGAATGTGACGATATAATGGTTTCTACACGTGGTCTTTTAAAACCTTCAAGCGGAGAAACAACCATGAGCCCTACCAAAGATATTGTCTTAGGGTGCTATTGACTAACATTAGATTTTGATAATAAATTAGGTGAAAATAAGATATTTTTGAATGCCCAAGAAGCGATGCTCGCTTATGATAATCAAAAAATAGATTTACACGCAAAAATTAAAATAAAATATCCTAAAAACCAAATTACGAGTGATGCTCAAATTATTGAAACCACAGTTGGACGATTAATATTCAATGAACTACTACCAAATGATTTTCCTTATCAAAATGAAGTTTTTACAAACAAAAAATTAAAAAAATTAATTAATAGTATTATTAAACAATATGGATTTCAGATAGCTGCCAATTGTTTAGATAATATAAAAACAATAGGATTTAAATATGCTACTGTTTCGGGATTAACTTGAAACTTAGCTGATCTAAAATCTCCGGCTGATAAACAAGAAATTATTAAAAAACATATAAGTATAAATAAAGAAATTCAAAAACAGTTTGACGAAGGATTACTAAGCCAAGAAGAAAGATACACCAAAGTAATTGAAAATTATACTGATGCAATGAACAATGTAAAGAATGTTATTATTCAAAACTTAGCCAAAGAAGTTTCTAATCCTATAAAAATTATAATTGATTCTGGTGCTAGAGGTACTCCAGAACAGTTAAACCAAATGGTTGGTATAAAAGGTATAGTTACTACACCAAATGGCAGAGGTATTGAATTACCAGTGCTTTCGTCATATAAAGAAGGATTCAATTGTTTGGAATATTTTATAGCTACTCATGGTTCAAGAAAAGGTTTGGTAGATACAGCTATCAAAACTTCTCAATCTGGATATTTAACCCGAAAACTAGTAGATGTAGAACAAGATATGATTATTTATAATCACGATTGTCAAGATACAGAAGGATTAGAGATATTAAGAACAACCCACGAGGAATTAGAACAAAGTTTTGCCAGTCGTATAGTTAGTCGTGTTTTAGCTAAAAATGTAAAACTAAAAAATGGTAAAATAATACCCAAAAATACTTTAATAGATTCCGAAATAGCCAAAGAAATAGTCGAGAATTCTGATGTAGAATCTATATGAGCATTTTCACCTTTAACTTGTAAAAATATACAAGGTGTTTGTCAAAAATGTTATGGCGCTGATTTGACCAACGGAAATTTAATCAAAATAGGTGAAGCTGTGGGCATTATTGCTGCGCAAGCTATTGGCGAACCTGGTACTCAACTCACCTTACGTTCATTTCATGCAGGAGGTATTATGACAGCATCAGATATTACTCTTGGCTTACCATATATAGATGGACTATTTGAATGTCGTAATCCCAAAAATGAAGCACTTCTTTGTGAAGTAGAAGGTATTGTTGATGATATTTTAACACCCTATAATGAATTTAATAAAATTGTTATTAAAATAACAACAAAATGCAAAAATCCCACATATAAAAAATATTCTCGATCTAAACAAAATAAACAATTTTTAGAACCTGGAGAAAAATTTATTTATTCTGTCAATCCTAATAAAAATATCAAGGTAGTACCAAATCAACAAGTAAAAATTGGCGATCCTTTAACTATAGGCAGTATAAATTTAAAACAGCTATTTCCATTAGTTGGTCTTGTGCCTACAGAAAATTATATAAAAAGAGAAGCTCAAAAAATTTATTTATTAGCTGCTACAGAAATTCATGAAAAATATTTTGAGCTTGTTATACGCAAAATGTTTTCCCAAGTGTTTATTACTAATAGTGGCGACTCAAGCTTTATCCCTGGAGAAGTTGTATCACTTGCTAATTTTATAGAGACTAATTATAATTTACGAAACAATCACAAAAAACCAGCTACAGCCAATCGATTAATTCGTGGTATTAAAAAAGTAGCATTAAATTCAGATAGTTTTTTGTCTGCTGTATCATTTGAAGAAACTTCTCATGCTTTAATTAAATCTGCCATAGAAGGTAAGGAAGATAAACTTAATGGTCTAAAAGCTAATATTATTATTGGTAGGCTAATTCCTGCTGGTACTGGGTTTCGAAAATTTAATAAACAAAATAACAAACAAAATAATAAAAAATAAAATAAATATTGTAATAATATTTAATATTGTCACTATGTCTTTAGTCAAAATAACTCCATCAAAAAAACCATATGTTTATTTAGATTATGCTGCTAGTACACCCATAGACCCCCGTGTTCTTAAAAGTATGATTCCTGTTATGAGATATTATTATGGTAATTCTTTATCTTTACATCAAAAAGGTATGGAAGCCAAAGAATTATTAGAAAGCATTCGGGAAGGATTTGCTAAAATATTAAAAGTAGCTCCACAAGAAATTATATTTACATCAAGCGCCACTGAAAGTAATAACCTTGCTATAAAAGGCATAGTTATGGCTGATATGAAAAACAATATTGACAAAAATGTTGTTACCTCCTCACAAGAACACTCATCAATAAATAGCTTATGTAATTGATTAGAAAAACACGGATTAAAAGTATCAAAAGTATCTAGCACCAATGAAGGATTAATTGATATAAATCATTTAAAACAGCTGATTAATGATAATACTATTTTAGTTTCTCTGATTTATGTTAATAACGAAACTGGTGTAATACAACCGCTTGAAAAAATAGGCGAGTTAATTCAAAAAATTCGCCAAGATCGATTAGAAAGAGAAATCACAACTCCAATATATTTTCATATTGATGCCACTCAAGCTTTTGGTAAAATAGCTATTGATATAACAAAACTCAATTGTGATTTACTAACAGCTTCTGCTCATAAAATTTATGGGCCAAAAGGTGCAGCTTTACTTTATATCAAAAAAGGTACACATCTAGAACCTTTAATCCATGGTGGGGGTCACGAGTTTGGTATACGTTCAAGTACTGTAAATGTGCCAGCCATTTTTGGATTTTTTAAAGCATTTGAACTATGTCAAAGCCTAATGAAACGAGATTACAGAAAATGTACATCTTTTTCTAATAAAATAATAAAAATATTGCCTCAAAAAATATCAGGAGTTCATTTTAATGTACCAAAAAATATTCGTCTTCCTAATATTATTAATGTCCGTTTCGACTATATAGAAGGGGAGTCATTGGTATATATGCTCGATACTCACCATATTGGTGTTTCTACAGGCTCTGCCTGCGCTTCTAGTTTTTTAAAAGCCAGTGAAACTCTAATTTCAATGGGTCTTAAACCAGAACAAGTAGGGGGGTCTATTCGTATTTCCCTTGGGCGTTTTACTACCAAAAAAGAAATAAATTATTTATTAGAAATTTTACCACAAGTTGTAGAACAATTAAGAAGAGTGTCTCCCTTTACACCTGCTTCTACATAAACAATTTAATATGAATGAATACTATTCCAAACATCTCTTACAACTATTCCAAAATCCTAAAAATTATGGTAAAATAAAAAATCCTGATGCTATAGGTCAAGCAGGTAATTTAACATGCGGTGATGTTATGGCTATATATATAAAAGTAGGCACAAATGCAAAAAACGAAAAAATTATTAAAGATATAAAATTCGAAACATTTGGCTGCGTGGCAGCTATTGCCACATCGTCTATGATTACTACATTAGCCAAAGGCAAAACATTAGACAAAGCTTTACAAATTACCAACAATGATATTATTAATAAATTAGATGGACTGCCAACTGCCAAAGTACACTGTTCATTATTAGCAACAGATGCTTTATTTGAAGCAATATATGATTATTATAAAAAACATGAGCCTAACAAAATAACAGAAGAATTGGAACAAAAACACCAAAACATATTAAAAAATCAAACAATTATTGAACAACGTTATAACGAATGAATAAAACAAGAAAAAAAGGAATTAAACAAAAACTAAATATTTTTCATTATTATTTAGTATCAAAATATTTACAACATTGGGTTTTAACGGAGGGTTGGCAGAATGGCTAATGCGTCGGTCTTGAAAACCGATGGGCGAAAGCCCTTGCAGGTTCGAGTCCTGTGCCCTCCGCCATAACTATTTTCTCTTTTTACAATAAATAAATCTAAATACTAATTTTTTAATACCAAGCAATATAAATATGAATGATTTTTTTAATCAATTTTTTGCGAGTTGAAAATACGCCTGAAATGGAATAAAATATTGTTTTAAATTAGAAAAAAATTTAACTTTAATGCTTATTATTGCTATTATTGTAATAATTATAGGAGGGTTGCTACATATTTCTCATACTGAATGGCTTTTTGTTATAACTCTCATAATAGCAATATTGGCATTGGAATTGTTTAATACAAGCATTGAACACTTTTTAGATTTATTTCATCCAGAAATTAATAATCAAGTAAAGCATATTAAAGATTTAATGGCTGGGAGTGTAGCCATTGTTTCCCTAGGCGCTTTAATTCTTGGTATTATTATTTTTTTACCCAAAATTTTAAAACTAATAAACGCTATAAACTAAATTTATGGCCGATGTCAGAGATGAAATTAAACAAAAACTAAATATTGTTGATGTAGTGGGTAGCTACATAAAACTTCAAAAAGCCGGGGTAAATTACAAAGCGCTTTGTCCTTTCCACAAAGAAAAAACCCCGTCTTTTATTGTGTCGCCCCAAAGACAATTTGCTCATTGTTTTGGATGTAATTTTTCAGGTGATATTTTTACCTTTGTTATGAAAATAGAAAATGTTGATTTTTTTACTGCTTTAAAAATTTTAGCCAATAAAGCCGGAGTTAATTTATCGCAATATCAAAGTAAAGAAAATTCCATCAAAAAAACTCTATTTGAAATTCAAGAAGCTGCATTAATATTTTTTGAACAAAAATTAAAAGAAAATACAAGTGCTTATAATTATTTAAAAAATAGAGGATTAAGTAATCAAATTATTCAAGAGTTTCATATTGGGTTTGCTCCTGATGAATGAAGATCATTAACTGAATATTTAATTAGCAAAGGCTTCAAACTAAGTGATATTGAAAAAACTGGATTAATTATTCGTAAAAATGAAGCAGCCAATATAACAGATATTAATTCGCTTACAACTAAATTTTTTTTCGACCGTTTTAGATCTCGAATTATGTTTCCTATTTTTAATTTATCAAATGAACCAGCTGGTTTTACAGGAAGAATTTTTCAATCCGACAAAAATATTCCCTTAAAAACTATCAAAAACATAGAAGAAACCGGGAAATATATAAATTCTCCAGAAACTATTATTTTTAACAAAAGCACACTTTTGTTTTTATTAAATAAAACCAAAAATTTTATCCAAGAAAAAAATGAAGCTATTTTGGTAGAAGGACAAATGGATGCAATTGCTTGTTATCAAGAAGGAGTCAAAAATGTTGTAGCATGTTCTAGCACAGCTTTGACATCAGAACAATTAA
The DNA here is from genome assembly GCA_964403105.1 of uncultured Candidatus Saccharibacteria bacterium. Lineage (GTDB taxonomy): Bacteria > Patescibacteriota > Minisyncoccia > UBA6257 > JAKLIH01 > CAZFNU01. Next base: position 24,814 of record CAYOES010000002.1, on the reverse strand, counting down.
ATATATTAAAACGTTATTGTAGCTCTCTTATTTTAGCATATGATAACGATCAAGCTGGACAAGAGGCCACAGAAAGAAATATTGAATTAGCTTTAAATGCTGATTTTGAAGTAAAAGTTATTACTCTCAATGATGCCAAAGATTTCTCTGAATTTATGAATCTTCACCCAAAACAATTGCCCAATATAATATCTTTGGCAAAACCAATTATGGAGTTTTACTTTAATAGAGCACAAACACTTTTTGATATTAATACTATAAAAGGCAAAAAAGATTTTATGGTGTACTTTTTATCAAAAATTAAATACTTACAAAACAATATAATCGAAAAATCGTTTTGAATGGACAAGCTATCTAGTCTATTAAACATAAAAGTAGATCTTTTAGAAACAGAGCTACATAAACTAAATCAAACAAATCCATATATTCAAAAATTTGGGATTACTCAAGAAGACGAAATAATAAATCTGAACACCATAAAAACACGAGCAGATATTTTGGGAGAAAAAATTTTATCAAGTTTTTTACATAATCAAGATACATTAAAAGATATAGTATTAAGTGTAGAACCTTATTTTCCTTCGCAATATTCAAATATTATCAAACTTATTAAAAATAATAAAATCCAACAAGTGTTAAAAAACCAATCCGTAAATGATATTGATACTAATTTAGATATTAACAACGATGATATAAATCTTATTAATTATCTTTGAATTCTTGGCTCCAAAGATATACAAAATCAAACTGCATCTAATACAAATATGCTAATAAAAGAAATTCAAGAATGCGCCAAATATCTAAAACAAGAACATTATAAAAATCGTATGTTGTTTTTACAAAACAAAATAAAAGAATTAGAATCAACAGGTTCTACAGCTATGCTCCAAGAACTTATAAAAGAATTTAAAACATTAACAGAGGAAACTCAACAAAACGAGCAATAATTGCCAATAAATAATATACTATTCTTTTTAGTTTCTCATTTTTCATCTTTAATTTTTACTTTTATTATTTTAAAAACTATTTAAAAATTATTTTAAAAATTTTAATATGAACAAATATAAACAACATAAATCAAAAATACAATCTACAAAAAAATCTACAAAAAAACAAAACAAATCAAAGACAAAATCTGTAAACAAACACAAGAACCATAAAATAAAATCCATTAGAAAAATCAAAAAAATAGTTCACAAACCCCATAAACAATTTTTACCAACACAACAACATAAAAAAAGTAGTAAAAAACTAAGTAAACAAGAATACAAAGAAATTTTAGAAGACCTATATAATAGAGGATATGATAGAAAATTTGTTACCTTTGGCGAGATTTTATCGTTAATTCCTTACCCAGAATATAATATTCCTATTGTAGATAAAATTTACGAATATTTAATAAATAATAATATTCGTATTATTAAAAATATGAATTTGTTAGATACTTCCGAAGAAATTTCTCAAGAACAATTATTAAAAGATACCAATCCTGAAGAATGACGTGATGCTCCAGATAATATAAAAGCATATCTACGCGAAATCTCTCAATATCCCTTATTAACTCATGCCGAAGAAAGAGAACTATTCCCACGTATTGCCAAAGGAGACAAAGCAGCAATAAAAAAAATGATGGAAGCTAATTTACGTTTAGTTGTAAGTATAGCCAAAAGATTTTTACCGCAAGCTCATACTCTAACATTTTTAGATTTAATTCAAGAAGGTAATTTTGGATTAGAAAAAGCTGTACTAAAATTTGATTTAAAAAAAGGATACAAATTTTCTACTTATGCTACTTGATGAATTAGACAAGGTATTTCCCGGGCTATTGCTGATCACTCTCGAACTATTCGTATTCCTGTACATATAATTGAAGTTTTGGCTCGTTATAATAAAGCCAAAAAAAATCTTATGGAAGTATTTGGTCGTGAGCCTACTAACGAAGAAATAGCCGTAGAGCTTGGCCTATCCTTAGACGAAGTCAGATATTTGGCTAAATTATCACAAGAAACTTTATCTTTGGATCAACCGTTTAGCGACGACGAAGATAGTGGCACATTAAAAGATGCTGTTAAAGACGAAACAACTATGTCTCCTGACAAAGCAGCCTCTTATTATCTTATGCAAGAACAATTGTCTTCTATACTTCAAGAATTATCGCCCAGAGAACAAAAAGTTATAAAAATGCGTTTTGGTTTAGACGATGGAATTCCTCATACTTTAGAAGAAGTAGGAGCTGCTTTTAAAGTAACACGTGAAAGAATAAGACAAATAGAAATGAAAGCACTTAAAAAAATAAAAGAACATCCAGATATTTCAAAATTAAAAGAATTTTTTAATGAATAAAACATATCAAAATAATAAAAAATTAAATATATACTATGATTAACATATCCAATTCTAAAATAAGTATATTTTGTCAAAAAGCCATAATGGTTCTAACTGTCTTATGTGCTTTTGTCTTGATATTTTTTAACACCAAAAGCATATTTCCACTAATCATACCAAAAACTATAATGTTCAGAATTGTGGTAGAACTAATGACAATATTTTATTTAATTTTAATTTATGTTGATAAACAATTTTTACCTAAATGAACAAAATTAAATATTGCCATCTTGATATTTGCTATTATTTCCTTAATTTCTGGATTTTTAGGTGTATCCCCAAGTCGTAGTATGTTTTCAACTGCCGAACGAATGAATGGCAATTTTGGATTAATACATTTTGTAGCTTTAATATTTATTTTATCTAGTGTAATTAATAATAAAAACTCCTGAATAAAAATTTTTAAGTCCTGAACATTAATTTATGCTATTACCAATCTATTTTGTTTTATCGCGTCACGAAATCCAAATTCTATGATCCAAAAATATAATTCTGAACCAACTCGCTATGTTGGACTTACAGGTAATTCAACATTTGCTGGAGTATTTTTATTACTAAATGCTTTTTTGTGTCTATATATTTTTTTTGAACAGATTGAACAAAACAATTCTCAATCACAAAATAGTAAAACGCAGGCAAACACAATTTTGTTTTTTATTTTGTTTCTTTTTAATAGTTTTCTTCTATTTCTCACAGGTTGCCGTGGATCGATGTTATCTTGGCTTACTTCTATGGGTATATTGTTAATAACCTTGATAATTTTTGACTATCCTAAACTAAATAAATTTTTTCATATAAACATCAAAAAATGAGCAACTGTTTTAATTGTTATATTCATTACTGCTATAATCATACTTTTTAGTTTACGAGATACTAAATTTATACAAAATATTATGCCATTACAACGGCTAACATCTATTACAATATTTGATGCCTCCTCTACTAGTCGACTAATAGTCAGCAATATTGCTATAAAATCAGCTTTACAAAAACCACTATTAGGTTGAGGGCCAGAAAATTTTGAAATTGCTTATCAACGTAATTTTAATACAGACATAGTAGATGTCTTACCACTTGAAAATCGTTTTGACAAAGTACATAATATGATATTAGAAATATTCGTGACCACAGGGATTATTGGACTTATTAGCTATTTATGTATTTTTTATGTTGCTTATAAAGAATTAAAAAATATAAATTCTATAAATTTTTGACCCAAAATTATTCTTGCTATTTGTATATTATCTTATTTTATTCAAAATATATTTCTTTTTGATGTTATAGAAGGATATTTACTTCTTTTTATGATTTTTGCTTTTATTAGTTCACAATCTACCCCTATTAAAACAAAATTTAAACCAACCAAAATTACTGTACCCCACTGACTACAAACTATAATATTAATAATAGCATGTATCATACTTTGTTTTACTATTTATAATTATAACGTTTTAGTACTTATTACGGCTACTAAACATAAAAAAGCTGAGAGTCTTATACAATCTGGACAAATTGAACAAGGCATTACTGCTATAAAAGAAAAATACAATACCGATACATTTATCAATAATTTTCTTATTTACGGAGATTTAGAACTTTTAAGTAATGGAGATCTAACTAAATTTTCTAAACCACAGATCGAAGATATCTATCTATTTATCAATCAACAATTAGACAAACTTATTAAACAAGAACCACTAAATTTAAAATTATATATTGCTAAATTAGTAAATATTCTTTCTAAATTACGTTGAAATAAAAATTTAACACCAGAAGATATTCAGCTGGCAAAATATACCAAAACATCCATAGATCAATTAAAATTAACATTACCAGATACAGATATTTATTTTCTACAAATTCTTATAAATTCACCATCAAAACAAGATCAACTAGAAGCTGTTAAACTCCTAAAACAATTTCATGCAACATATCCCAAAATTGCTATCGCCCCTTGAATATTAGGTAATTATTTGGTAAATAATAATCAATATCAAGAAGGCCTACAATATCTCAAAAAAGCCATTAAAACTGGCCCCATATTCAATAGTTTTCAAAGCATCTTAAATGGTATTGATACATTTATCAAAGTGGGGGATATTGATACAGCTCTACAAATAGCTCAATATACTGAAAAACAAATTAAAAATGAACCAGCACTTTATCTTAAACTTGCTCAGATTTATTTACAACAAAAAAATGAGAAAGAAGCATTGAATTCTATTTTGCGCGCTAAATATCTTTATGATATATATCCCACTCTCAAAACTCCCAAAATAGACGAGGAAATGCAAAGTATAATGCAAAAACTATCTAAATAAAGTGTTTATGAAACACATACACAAATATAAAGGATTTTTATTATTTATTTCAGACATAATAATTCTGTATATAATATTATATATAATTGTTTGATTGCGTTTTTACAATACATTTTCTTGGAATATTTTGAAAATACATTTACAGAGTTTTACACCTGTTTTTATAATTTGAATTATTATACTTTATATTAACCATTTTTATGATAATACTTTTACTCTTCCAGGCATAAAAATTATATCATCACTTGGCAGAATAGCTTTGCTAAATTTATTTATTAGTATTATTTATTTTTATCTATTTTCTTTTGTTGGTATAACACCTAAAACTAATTTATTATTAATTTGAGGGCTATCATTTTTGTGTATTTGTCTAAATCATATTTGATTTTCTATATTTATTCAAAAGCAAAAACCATTAAATATAATTATTATTAGCCAAGATGCTATAGCTTTGGATTTGAGCATTGTTCTAAACAATAACCCCCAATTTGGTTATAAATTAGTAGATAGAATAGACAATCCAGATGATTATTGAAAGCTTACACGACTAATTGAGTCCCAAAATGTTGATGTTATAATTATTGACAAACATTTTCCAAACAATAACATCAAAAATATTTTATTTAATGCTCTATGAAACAAAATTCAAATTATAGATTTTATAGATTTTTATGAATCTATTTTGAAAAAAACACCTTTATCTTTAATTGATGATCCAGAATTTTTGTCCAAAATTGAAGACAAAACATATCAAATATTAGAACCAGTTAAACGAACCATTGATATTATTTTAGGTTTAACTCTATTTTTAATTACTCTACCTCTTTGACCAATTATAATTATTGGTATTTTAATAGATGATTTTGGTCCTATATTTTATATTGGCAAGAGAATTGGCAAAAACCACAAAGAATTCTATTTAATCAAATTTCGTTCTATGACTAAAAACGCCTCCAATGGGCCCAGATGAACTCTACCAAATGACCAACGTATAACAAAATTTGGCAAATTTTTAAGAAAATTATATTTAGATGAAATCCCAGAATTTATAAATGTCATAAAGGGTGATATATCATTAGTAGGTCCAAGACCAGAAGAAGCAAAACTTGTGGCTTTATTTGAAAAAGAAATTCCATTTTACAATATTCGCCATATTGTAAAACCAGGTATAACTGGTTGAGCACAAATTCATTATTCAAACTCTTATTCTGTAGAAGGCACAAAAGAAAAACTTAAATATGATTTATATTATTTAAGACACTATTCCTTATGATTAGACTTGATGATAATTTTAAAAACTTTACACATTCCCTTGGATATAAAAAGCCATTAATTACTATCATTTTGACATAATATATAAAAATAGTTGGCAGTCTTGACAAAAGAGTGCTAATTTGCTAATATTATAGGGATATTTTAAAAAGAATTATTCTCATAGTCATAATACCTAAAATACTTAAAAATACCTTATAATAAATATATATTTTATTTGTAATCTCTTATTCTTATTTATAATCTCTTATTTAAAAATATAAATATTACTATGCGACAACAATTATCACCAAGACAAAAACAATTATTATATTATTTGGCTGAAGAACAAATCAAAAACTATAGTCCAATAAGCTCTGCACAAATAAAAGAAAAATACAAATTAGATTTTAGCCCAGCTACTATTAGACACGAATTATTCGAACTATGCCAAATGGAATACTTAGAACAACCATATACATCAGCCGGCAGAATTTTAAGCGATTGAGGCTGACAAGTCTTAATACAAGATTTTTTAGATAATGTTTTTCCAGATAATTTATCTATTTCTTTCAATGATATCAAAGATCTAACTAAATATATATCTAAAAAAACAAAATCTTTTAGTCTCGCATACAACTGAAAAAATAATGATATTTATACAACAGGGCTAGAATATATCTTTAATGATAAAATTATTAATAATACAATACATTTATATTCTATTGCCAAATCAATCGATAATATTGATAATACTATATTAGGAATTCAGAATATATTACACGACAGACAAATTAATGTATTTATTGGTAAAAACAATCCGCTTATACACACAAAGACATTTAGTTTTATAGCAACAAAATCAAATAATACCAATTTAATAGTTGGAATTATTACCCCCAAAGTAACACGTTATGAACAACACTTCAAAATATTCAAAAGCTTAATAAATTCTTTAAATTAATATAATGAATAAAAATAAAGATATAATAGACAATCAATCTACTAAATCAACGCCAATACAAAACACAGATATAAATAACAATAATATCGAAGAACTTAAAAAACAGTGTGAAGAATACCTAAATAATTGACATACTGAAAAAGCCAATTTTCTCAATTATCAACAAAATGAAAAAGAAAGATTCGAACATTTTGCTAATTTGCAAAAAATGTCTTTTATAGAAGATTTGCTAAATATTATGGATAGTTTTGAATTGTCCTTAAATGCCTTAGGAAATAACGATAATGATCCTAAATGAAAACAAATGAAAGAAGGATTTTATTTAATTTATTCTCAATTAGATAATTTTCTAAAGAAACAGGGAGTAGTTAAAATAGAGGCCCTAAACCAACAATTTAATCCTAAAATGCACGAGGCTATAGAAGTTCAAACAGATCCAAATAAAGAAGATGGCTTAATAATAGAAGAATTTCAGAAAGGATATTTATATAAAGATATGGTATTACGTCCATCAAAAGTCAAAGTTATTAACAATAAATAATAAAGGTCGCTCAATAAAGATTAGCTTATTATTACAAAATTAAAATTATAAATTAAAAATTATTTAAACTATACAATATGTCTAAAATATTAGGAATCGATCTAGGTACAACCTATTCAGAAGTTGCTGTTTTTGAAAACGGACAACCAAAAATTATCGAAACAAGTGAAGGTGAAAGAACAATGCCCTCTATGGTCGCTATTTCAAAAAACCAAGAACGTTTAGTAGGAACATTAGCTAAACGACAAGCAATTACCAATCCTCAAAATACTATTTTTTCAGTCAAAAGATTTATCGGACGAAGATTTCAAGATCCAGAAACACAAGATGATATTAAATCATTACCTTATGAAACTCGTGAATCTGTCACACATGGAGTAGAAATAAAAATGGGTGACCGTTGATATACCCCTGAAGAAATTTCAGCTATGATTTTACAAAAATTAAAAAGTGATGCAGAATCAAAATTAGGAGAAACTATTGAAGAAGCTATAATTACTGTACCTGCTTATTTTAATGACTCCCAAAGACAAGCAACTAAAAATGCTGGGGAAATTGCGGGTTTAAAAGTAAAAAGAATTCTCAATGAACCTACTGCCGCAGCAGTTGCTTATGGTTTTAATAAAAGAAAACAAGAAAAAATTCTAGTATTTGATTTCGGAGGTGGTACTTTGGATGTCTCTATTATAGAAGTCGTAGGCACTAGTGACGAACAAGGAACATTCGGAGAAAATATTTCAGTATTAGGCACTGGCGGAGATACACATTTGGGCGGTGATGATTTAGATAAAAAATTAATGGACTATATTATTACTGAATTCAAAAAATCTGATGGTATTGATTTAACCCAAGACAAATTAGCATTGCAAAGAATCAAAGATGCTGCTGAAAAAGCCAAAAGGGAATTATCTACTATACCAGAAACAGAAATTAATTTACCATTTATTACCTCTACTGCAGACGGACCAAAACATTTACTAATAAAAATTTCTCGTTCTAAATTTGAAGATCTTATAAAAGATTTAGTAGACCGATCTATTGAATGTCTTAAAAAAACTATTGCTGATTCCAAATTGCATCTTTCGGATATTCAAGATATTATTTTAGTAGGTGGTACTACAAGAATTCCTATAATCCAGAAAAAAATTGAAGAACTTTTTGGTAAAGAGCCTAAAAAAGATATTAATCCTGAAGAAGTAGTCGCTACGGGTGCTGCTATTGTAGCAGGTGCTTTACAAGGAGAAGTAAAAGACTTATTACTATTAGATGTTACCCCTTTAACTTTATCAATAGAAACTCTTGGCGGTATAGCCACTCCAATGATTCCCAAAAACACATATATTCCTACTAAAAAAACCGAGATCTTTTCTACTGCTACTGACAATCAACCTGCTGTAGAAATTCATGTAACTCAAGGAGAAAGACCTTTGGCAAAAGACAATAAAACTTTGGCAACATTTGTTTTAAATGGTATTATGCCTGCACCAAGAGGAGTACCACAAATTGAAGTAACTTTTGATATTGACCGTAATGGAATATTAAATGTTTCAGCCGTTGATAAAGCTACTAATAAAAGCCAATCTGTAAAAATAGAAGCTTCCACCAATCTTAGTAAAGAAGAAATAGAAAAAATGAAACAAGAGGCTCAAACTTTTGCCCAAAATGATATAAAAAATAAAGAATTAATAGAGCTTAAAAATCAAGCTGAAAATTTAGTATATTCATCAAAAACAAATTTAAAAGAAGCAGAAAAGAAAATTCCAGATGAATTAAAAACAAAAATTACAGAAAAAATTTCTCACTTAGAACAACTATATAATAAAGAAACTACTGATATAGACGAATCCATCAAACTTATCAAAGAGGGTATAGATGATCTCTCAAAAAGTTTAACAGAGATTGGTTCTTATTTATATAAAAAAGACGAAACACAAACTTCGGATACCACAATTAATCAAAACATAGAAACAGAACAAAATGATCAATCCGACGAAGATAATATTCAAGATACAGACTTTGAAGAAAAGCCATAATTTCTGACCCCATTAGAAATTGTAAAAACTTTCTAATGGGGTAGATTTTATTTTAATTTTGTGCTATTATTAGACTAATTAATATACTAATAATAAATCATTAAATGCAAAATAAAATATCTAGTGATTTTAATAAATTATACCAAGCTCATCTTGCCGATACCTTGTCAATAATAAAACAAAATATTTTAGGTGTTATATCTTTGATATTTTTTATTATATTTAGCACTCAATTATCAAAGCTAATGACAACTATACAACCATCTATACAGACAATAATAAATGTTGTGCTGTCTTTAATTGGTGGATTAATTTTTTTGTTTTTTATGTTATTCGTTATTGACAACAAAAAACTATTTGTGTGAATATGTTTAATTTTGCTTGGTATTGCTTGCCCATTTTATAAATCTTTTCTACAAATAAATTTATATTCTCTTTTAGGTCTTGGGTGTTCAATATTGCTTATTTTTTGAGGTTCATATCAAATGCATAACGAAGCCACAAATTATATTAAATTCAATTGACGCCGTTTTATCAAGGCTGGAGCTAACTATATAGTATTTAGTATTATTGTTTTTTCAATGTTTGTTTTATACCAAGAATACACCCTTAAAACACAAAATACAAAATTCTCGTTATTAGATTATTCATTTTTTGTTATCGAAAAAACATCATCTTTTATGCCATTTAAATCTCCTATAAATAATACCATAGATAATCTTTTAACCAATACTATGTCTAATTCTTTTATAAATAATTATATAGGAGTATCGCAACTAGGAGCATTAGGTACAAATACAAAAAACATCAATGATTTATTAAAAAATAATGTCAGTTCAATACTACATATAAAAATTACTGGTCAAGAGACTATTAGTGATATTATAAAACAATATGCCTTATCAGCTAGCACAACAACGAAATATATAATCAGCGCTATTTTAATTATAATTATTTTTGGTATCTGTAATCTAATATCTATTTTGCTGAATATTATAATTGTACCTTTGGGCTGATTTATATTACAAATTCTTTTATGAACAAAATTTTTCAAATTTAAAACTATAAATGTCGAACAACAAATTCTTAGTATACAATCAGAATAAATTAGCAAATAATATAATTCCTAATTATGGACTATTATGATATTTTAGGAGTTCCCCCCAATGCTTCAGATGAAGATATTAAACGCGCTTTTCACAAATTGGCTTATCAATATCATCCTGACAGACCTGGAGGCAATGAACAAAAATTTAAAGAAATAAACGAGGCATACCAAGTACTTTCTAACAAAAAAACCCGTACTCAATACGATACATACCAACGATATGGTAATAGTAATTTTCAACAAGGTTTTTCAGGTTTTCAAAACAACTCACAAAATACTGATTTTGATTTTTCTAATTTTGGTTTTGGTAACCAAAGTTTTGGTTTTGATTTTAATGATTTGTTTTCCGAATTTTTTTCTCGTCAATATCAACCACGCAATACTATCACTACCATAGAACTTGTTATTAATCCTATAGAAGCAATGTTGGGCACTAAAAAAGAAATACAATGAGACAAAAAGAAATTAATTGTCAATATTCCAAAAGGTATAGATTCCGGTACTATTTTAAGACTAAGAGGCAAAAAAAATCTTTTAATCAAAGTAGTTATTAAAACCCCTAAAAAAATAAGTAAAAAAGCAGAAGAA
>CAYOES010000002.1:9764-13523 GCA_964403105.1 uncultured Candidatus Saccharibacteria bacterium | reverse complement strand
AAAATTTTAAATTTAATAAATTTTCATTATGCAAGATAATAAAGGATTTACATTAGTAGAGCTTATGATTGTTATAGCTATTTTAGCCATATTGGCTGCAGTGGTTGTTTTTGCTTTAAACCCAGCACAGCTTATGGCAAGAGCCAGAGATTCACAAAGAATATCTGATCTTCAAGCCCTAACAACTGCTATCAATTATTTTACAGTTATTTCTCCTACTCCATATTTAGATAATGCTACAAATTCCACCTGCAAAGGTATAGCAACAACTGCTACTATATATGCTACTGTAACAAGTGCTACTGCTCCAGGCGGTGCTTTTGCTTATAACACAACAGGTGTTACAAGTCGTGCCATGGATGGTAGTGGATGACTTAAAGTAAATTTTGCTGCTACTGGTGAAACACCATTAGCCCAATTACCCTGAGACCCATCCAATGGTGGAGTTGCTGGTTCCCCGTCAACTTATTATGCCTTTGTTTGCAGTTCAACTGGTGCTTACGAAATTAATACTAGCTTAGAATCAAATTCCTACAAACCCAAAGAAGGTACTGACGGTGGCGATCTGGCTACTGTATATGAAGTAGGAACTAGTCTAACTATAGCACCAAGTGCTACATCAGCGGGTTGATTCCCAAATGACTAACTATTCATAAGATGTCAATATTGACAAATTGAAATAATTTTGTATACAAACTATTTAATCCTACCATAGCTTTTATAAGTATGGCAGGATTAATTTTATATTGAATTATCAAAAAACGCCCTGCGTCTTTGAAAATAACCAAAATAACTTTTTGAACAGTTTTATGTTCTCTTATTTTTCAATCTTTATATTTATCAATACTACATTTAATATTATGATATAATACTCCTTGGGGTCGTGCTCTTATGCCACCAGTCAATCCGTGGTCATATTCTTTACATTATGTTTTTGTTCAATACTGTAAACGTAATGTATTTACTATTGTTGGGGCATTATTATTTATGTTTATAGCTTATTGGTTTAATAAAAAATATAATGAAAAATTTTTTTACAAAGAAGAAATTTATTTAATGGGTTTGAGCATGCTTTGCAACCCATGGCCAGGATTAATTGTCTTACTTATTATTGTCTTATTTACGTCTTTAATTATCCAAATAGTTAATTTATTTTTAACCAAGCACAAACGTATATCAATGCTATATCTATGGTTACCTTGTTCTCTATTGTCTTTTTTTATAACTTATGCTATACTTAAATATATACCTATTCTAAATACTTTATTCGTTTAAATTATGGCAATATCTTTACAAGTTTTAAAACCAATTTTATTACAAAGTGGTCTTGTATCAGAAGATACTTTTAATAAAGCACTCGAAACCTCAAAACGTACCGGACAAAATGTCACGGATATTTTGATTTCTAATGGATCTATTACTGCAGATTATCTAACAGAAATTATTTCTAATTATTTAAAAATTCCTCAAGTTCGCCTACGTAGTAAAGATATTGACTATGATATTCTTAATATTGTTCCAGAAGATATAGCCCGTACTCGAAATGTCGCTATTTTTGGCAAAGACAAAGAATACTTATTGGTTGCTATGACAGATCCAACTGACCTTGAAACAATAGAATTTTTACAACGTTATACCAATCATCCAATCAAAGTTTATATTACCACTGATGACGATCTTAAAAGTTCTTTTGCTTTGTATCGTCAAAAAATTGCCGAAAATTTCAAAAATATAATTGAAGACAATATAAAACAAGCCGCTAAAATAGCAGGTATTTCTTTAGAACAAGCAGCTGTTGAATTACCTATTGTTGCTTTATTTAATAACATTGTTGAATATGCCGCTTCCTTAAATGCCACAGATATTCATATTGAACGTTTGAATGATGCTGTTTTGATTCGTTTTCGTATTGATGGATTACTCAAAGAAATTATTCGCTTACCAAAAGAAACACATCCAGCTATAATTGCCCACATCAAAATTTTATCTAATTTACAAATCGATGAACATAATAAACCACAAGATGGGCGTTTTAAATATCAAAGAGGAGAAGAAGTATTTGATATTCGTGTATCTATACTACCCACAATGTATGGAGAAAAAGCTGCTATGCGTTTATTATTAGGAGCTCTAAAACCTTTAAGCTTTGAAGAACTTGGTATGCAACCATATAGCACAGAAATTATAAATCAAAATATCAAAAGAAGTTATGGTATGATTTTAGTAACAGGTCCAACCGGTTCTGGTAAAACTACAACTTTGTATTCTATATTAAGTAAACTTAATCGTCCAGAAGTAAATGTAGTAACTATAGAAGATCCTATTGAATATGAAATGAAATATATCAATCAAATTCAAGTGAATGAGAAATCTGGATTAACTTTTGCCAATGGTCTTAGAGCTATTGTCCGTCAAGACCCAAATATTATAATGGTAGGTGAAATTCGTGATGGAGAAACTGCTGATATTGCTGTTAATGCCGCTTTAACTGGACACTTAGTACTTTCTACTTTACACACTAATGATGCTACCACAGCTATTCCTCGTTTATTTGATATGAAAGTAGAACCATTTTTGGTAGCGGCTACTATAAATGCTATATTAGCACAACGTTTGGTAAGACGTATTTGTAAAGATTGTATAACAAGTATTCCAGTAGATCAAAATATCAAAGATCTAATTAAAAAATATTATCTCGACAGCCCTTATAAAAAAACTAAAGCAATTATTCCTAACCAATTATATAAAGGCAAAGGATGCAAATCTTGTAATTTTACTGGCTACAAAGGGCGTTTAGCTATATATGAAATTTTGAATATTAATGAATCAATTCGTACCCTAATTCAATCATCTCGCTTTAATTTAGATACTTTAAGAGAAGCAGCAGGAAAAACTAATATGATAACAATGTTCGAAGATGGTTTAATAAAAGCTGAACTCGGATTAACTACTATTGAAGAAATATTAAGAGTTATTAAAGAATAAATACAAAAAATTACAAAATTAAAAATTGTATTTTATTATGATATCACAACGTCTTTGAAAACAAATAAATGTTTTATTTTTTACTTTATTATTTTTAAGTTTATCTGGCTATGGTTTTTATATTGGTGTTTTAAAACCAAAACCAAATTGTTTTGATAAAATTCAAAACCAAGGAGAGACAGAAATTGATTGTGGAGGACCATGTCAATCTTGTGAAATTAATCATTTAAAACCATTAGAGTTTTCTCAGACAGGTAATTATGTTGTACAAAATAATAAATATTTTCTATATACTCGTGTTTTAAATACAAATAAAGATTATGGCGCCAAAACTTTTAAATATACTTTTACTGTTACTTTGGAAGATGGTGATACTCAAACTTTACAAGGAATTGATTATATTTTGCCTTCATCGGGAAAATATGTATTACTAACAAATATTTCTTTAAATTCTGCCCCCACACAAATAACATTTAATATTGATACAAATTCAATTGTTTGATCTACCCCGATATTAACTAATATACCTTCTAAAATATTCTCTCTAACTAATATAAGTTTAAAAAAGGGTGAAAATATTACCAATGCCACTGAAATAACGCAAACAGCCCCATATTATAATTTTACAAAAACATTAAAACAGGGCTCAAAAGGAGAAGAAGTAAAAAATTTGCAATCAATTCTTGCCAATGACAATGAAATAACTGAAAAATTACCAAATTTAACTATTTCTGGAACTTTTGATTATACTACCTATAAAGCATTAATTATGTG
>CAYOES010000002.1:0-9664 GCA_964403105.1 uncultured Candidatus Saccharibacteria bacterium | reverse complement strand
CAGATAATGTTGTGGGAGTTTCTAAATATAAATTTGACAATTTTACAGCCAATTCTTCAAGAACTTTTTTCTTGTCTTGAAATCATAATTTACCCCCTGATTTAAAAATATGCCCTGATGGTCTTAATATAGATACTAATATATTAGATAAAACGAATTGAGTAAAATAATGATAAATAAATTTTTCAAAATAGATTTTTATCTATTTTTACCTATTATAGTTTTACTTTCTCTGGGACTTTTAATTTTAGCAAGTCTTGGTTCTTTTTGAAGGCAAATAACATTTATTATTATAGCTTTTATTTTTTATATTATTTTTGCGAATATTGACTATCAAATTTTTCGTAATTATTCATTCATTTCAGTAGTCATATATTTAATAGGTGTTTTATCGCTTATTTTAGTATTGATATTTGGTCCAATTACTCATGGCATTACTGGATGGTTTAACTTTGGTTTTTTTAGTATCCAACCAGTAGAATTTATGAAATTTGCTTTAATTTTGATTTTGTCTAAATTTTTAGCTACCCGTAATACTGATATTATACATTACAAAAATATTATTGTTTCTTTTATCTATGTGTTTTTACCTTGCGTATTAGTTTTGTTGCAACCAGATTTGGGTTCTTTAATTATTATGTTAGGTATTTGATTAGGGTTACTTTTGGTGTCTGGATTAAATTTCAAATATTTTCTTATAATTTTACTATGTTTTTTAATTGTAGGAGGATTAGGTTGAAAATTTATCCTAAAAGACTATCAGAAAAATCGTATTATTTCTTTTTTAAACCCATTAAATGATCCAAGAGGCAACAATTATAATTTAAAACAAGCTATTATAGCTATCGGAAGTGGTAAATTATTGGGTAAAGGAGCAGGATGAGGTACACAAACACAACTTAAATTTTTACCCGAAGCCAAAACTGACTTTATTTTTGCCTCTCTTGCCGAAGAAACAGGGTTTTTGGGTATATCTATTTTATTTATATGTCTATTTTTACTCTTTAAAAGATTATACGAATATACCAAACAAGCAAATAATAATTTTGCTCAATTATTTATTATTGGGTTTATGATAAAATTAGCAATTGAAGTTATTATTAATATTGGTGTTAATATTGGGCTTTTGCCCGTTGTTGGTATTGCCTTACCATTTTTAACATTAGGTGGATCACATTTAGTTGCAGATTTTATAATGCTCGGCATTATCGCCAATATACATTATTATTAAAAATTCAAAATTAAAAATAAAAAAATCCGAAAGTTCCAAATTTTAATTTCAAATTTTTAACTTTCATTAGTAAAAATTACAAATATGGTATCTGAAAAATTGATAAAGAATTTTTTAAAACATCATTATATTATTCCTTTGGCATTGGGTCTACTTATTATATATTTTTTATTCAATGCACTTTTGTCTTATCCAATTAATTTATCAGATTCACAAACTTTTATTGTTAATCCCAATGATGGATTTATTGAGATCTCAAATAATCTATACAAAGAAAAACTTATTATCAACCCTATACTATTTGATATTTATGTTTTATTAAATGGGACATACAACAAACTTAAAGCAGGGGAGTATACTTTTACTTCTACAATAAATATAAAAGAAATAGCCGAACATCTTTATAAAGGACAAAATGATTTTATAGTTATTCCTGAGGGTTTTAATATATTCCAAATTGATGCAAAATTACACCAAGAACATATTCTTGACAATAATGATTCTATTTTACAATATACCATAGGAGATTTCCAAAATAATAATTTTAAATTTTTACAAGAACTTGATCCGCAGAAATCCTTAGAAGGATTTTTGTTTCCCGATTCATATGTTTTTATACAAAACACCCCCTCCAAAACTATTATAAATATAATGTTAGAAAATTTTAATACCAAAGTATATAAAAAATATTTTTTGCAAACAAATCCTAAAGATTTTTATAGTAATTTAATTTTGGCATCTATTTTAGAAAAAGAAATTTTAGATGATCAAGAAAAACAATTAGGTGCAGATATTTTGCTTAGAAGATTACAAAATAATATACGACTGCAAACTGACGCTGTATTATGCTATATTGAATTTTTGAACAATAAAGATAAAACATCCGAAACCTTATGCCAAAATAATATTTTATATCTCAAATCTATAAATTCTGCTTACAATATATATAAATATAATGGCTTGCCCCCTACACCTATTTGTAATCCTGGTATTAGTAGTATATTTGCTATTTTACACCCTATACAAAATAATTTTTATTATTATATCACCGATCCAATAACAAAAAAGACTATTTTTGCCAAAACACTTAAAGAACATAACCAAAATATTCAAAAATATCTAAAATAAAAATGTGTCTACATATTCGTATGCCAAATACCCCAAATCTCTATTCAAAAGTCTTAAAAAAATAAGTTGATTTTTACTATAAATTATGTTATTATAATAATAGTAATTATTATACAAAACTAAACTAAGTTTATGGATTTATTGGACGATTTACAATGGCGTGGTTTAATATATCAAACCACTGATATCGATTCACTACGCAAACTATTACAACATAATAAAATAACATTTTATGAAGGATTTGATCCGAGTTGTGACAGCTTACAGCTTGGGAATTTATTAACATTAATTACTGCCAAACGTTTTCAAATAGCTGGGCATAAACCTATTATACTTGTTGGTGGAGCAACAGGTATGATAGGCGATCCAAGTGATAAAAAATCTGAACGTAAACTACTAAACGAACAAACTGTCAAAAACAATACCAAAAAAATCGCATCACAAATAAAACACATATTTAATTCTTTTGATTCTAAACACATCTCTAATAAAGTCAAAATTGTTAATAATTATGATTGATTTAAAAACATAACATTTTTGACTTTTATGCGCGATATTGGTAAATATTTTTCTATAAATTATTTATTATCTCGTGAATGAGTTAAAACACGTTTAGATTCAGGCATTTCTTTTGCTGAATTTGGATATTCTTTGATTCAAGCATATGATTATTTTATTTTAAATCTCAAATATAATTGCCAATTAGAAATAGGGGGTAGTGATCAATGGGGTAATATTATTGCTGGTGTGGATTTAATAAAAAACAAAACTCATAAAGAAGTTTATGGTTTATCTATTCCGTTGTTATTACATTCTGATGGCACTAAATTCGGTAAAAGTGTTCAGAATTGTATTTATCTAGATCCAAACAAAACTACTCCTTATCAAATGTATCAATATTTAGTTAATATCGACGATCGTGATATTATACATTTTTTAAAACAATTTACTTTTCTAAGTATCAAAGAAATTGAACAATATGAAACAAAAATAATACAAAACCCAGAACTTCGTGAAGCACAAAAATTTTTGGCAAAATTTATTGTTAAACTAATACATGGCACAAAAGCAGTGTCAAAATGTGAAAAAATCTCTAATGCTTTATTTTATGGAGATTTTCAAAAACTAACTCAAAAAGAACTTGAACAGGGACTAAATGATGTACCAACTTTTGAAATAATTGATCATAAACAAATTAACGTAATTGATCTGCTTGTATCAGGGAATATTTCATCTTCAAAAAGACAAGCAAAAGAAGATATAATAAACAAAGCTATTACTATAAATGGCAAAAATATATCGGATATAGAATTGCAACTAACAAAAAAAGATTGCTTATTCAATACTTATCTAATTATTCGTCGAGGTAAAAAAACTTATTTTTTAGGCAAATGAATTTAAAACAAATTTAATATGATAGAAACAGGAACCAATAATCCAATTTTACGCCAAAAAGCCAAGCCAATAGAAAAAATCAACAAAGAAACTTCAAAACTTGTTAATTTAATGATACAAGAAATACAAAATAACAATGGGGTTGGTTTAGCGGCTCCCCAAATAGGGCAATCTGTTAGGGTTATTGTTATTCAAGACCCAAATACGCACAAAACATATAGTTTTATTAATCCCTCGATCAAACGTTATTCAACAAAAACAGCACTTTGTGAAGAAGCCTGTTTAAGTTTACCAGGAATATCTGGTATGGTTGAACGACCTCAAGAAATAATTATAGAAGCTAGAAATTTAAACAATAAAAAAGTAAAAATGAAACTAAAAGATATGTTATCACGTATTTTTCAACATGAATATGATCATTTAGAAGGTATTTTATTTATTGATAAAGCCATTGTAATTAATAAACAAACAAAATAAAAATATTTATTATGAATTTTTGTTTTTTGGGGAATTCTCATTTTTCTGCCATTGTACTACAAAATTTATTAAATAATAATTTTGCTCCCAATTTAGTTATTACCACAAGCCCCAAACCAATAGGACGAAAACAAATACTTACCAGTAACGAAGTAGATATTTTAGCGCAAAATAACAATATAAAAATTATATACGGTGATCACTTAAATGATAATGTTTTTCTTGATACTTTAAAACAAGAAAAAATAGATTTGGGTGTTCTAGCTTCTTTTGGTAAAATTATTCCTAAAACAATGATAAAATTGTTTCCGTATGGAATTATTAATATTCATCCGTCTCTATTACCTAAATATAGGGGTCCTTCTCCAATACAAACAGCACTATTAAATGGTGATACTGAAACTGGCGTTACTTTGTTTATACTCTCCGAAGGAATAGATGATGGTCCCATTATTGGAGAAGTCCATCAAACAATAGACCCAGATGATACTTTTCAAACCTTATCAAAAAAATTAGCTGATATAGGAGCCACACTAGCAATAAATATTTTACCAGAATACAAAAATGGGAAAGTTTTTGTTCGCACTCAAAAAGATTCAGACGCTACTTTCACTAAAAAATTTACATACAAAGATGGTAAAATCAATTGAAATAATACTTCACAAGCAATTTATAATCAAATACGTGCACTTTCTCACGAACCAGGTACTTATTGTTTTTTTGATAAAAATAAAAAACAACAAACTTTAAAAATTCATCAAGCCAATTTAATAATACCAGACAAACTTCTTATTGATATATCTCCAAGCACCCCGGGTACTGCTATTTTTCATAATAACCATTTTTTAATAAGTTCAACTGACGGTTTAATAGATTTGTTATTAGTTCAGCCCGAGGGCAAAAATATTATGTCTGGCCCTGCTTTTTGACATGGTAATAAAATATCTTTATTGTACTAATAGATCTTTACTTTATTTTAATGATATGCTATAATAATAACAACAATTTAAACAACTATTAATATACAATATTATGCGCATTGCTATAAATGGTTTTGGCAGAATTGGTCGCAGTTTTTTCAAACAAGCCCTTGAAATACCTGAATTAGAAATAATTGCTATAAATGATTTAGGAGATTTTAATAATTTAAAATATCTTTTAAAATATGATACTGTTTATGGTAAATTTGATACACCAATTGCTGATTCAATAAAACTATTACAAGAACCAGATCCATCTAAATTACCGTGAAAAGATTTACAAATAGATGTAGTAATTGAATCCACTGGTATATTTGATGACTATACCAAAGCCCAGTCTCATTTATCAGCAGGAGCAAAAAAAGTTATTATTACTGCCCCAGCCAAAGGTAACGAAGGTATAGATGGCAAAACTATTTTGTTAGGTATAAACGAGTCTGAATCTCAAAACTTTTCTATTATTTCCAATGGCTCTTGTACTACAAATGCCATTAGCTCAATATTGGCAATATTAACACAACAACCTGGGATCAAAAAAGCAATTCTCAGCACCACTCATGCTTATACTTCAACACAAAAAATTATTGATAGCCCAAGTAAAAAAGATTTTTTAAGAGGCAGGGCAGGAGCTTCAAATATCATCCCAGCTTCTACAGGTGCTGCTAATACAATAACCAAAGTTTTAAGTAATCTTAATAATAAATTTGATGGTATTGCTTTACGTGTTCCAGTAATTTGTGGCTCTATTGCTGATATTACTTTCATTTCAGCCCAACCCACAAACGTAGAAGAAATAAATAACATTTTAACTCAAGCATCCTTAGATATTAAATGAAATAAATTGATAGCTGTATCAAAAGAACCATTAGTATCTTCTGATATTTTAAAAACCACTATACCTGCTATAATAGATTTAAGTCTTACCCGAGTTGTAGATCATGACTTAGTAAAAATCTTCTCTTGATATGATAATGAATGAGCTTATGCTCATACTTTAATTTTACAACTTCTTAATATGTTAAAATAAATAATATCTTTATTTAATATATGACAAAAATAAATAATCAAAAAATAGTTTTTTCTGGGATACAGCCAACAGGGGATTTAAACATTGGCCATTATTTAGGAGCCATTAAATCTTGAATATCTCTGCAAGAACAATATAATTGTCTTTATTGCGTTGTAGATCTACATGCTCTTACCATACCTGAAAATATCAAAAATAAACTACCATATCAAACTTATAAGCTTATAGCTTTATACTTAGCGCTTGGACTAAACCCAGATAAAATACATATTTTTTTACAATCTGAAAATCCTAATCATACTTATTTATATTGGATACTTGAATGTTTTACACCATTTGGGCAATTAAAACGAATGACTCAATTTAAGGAGAAATCAGCAGAACTCAAAAACATTGTGTCCGGAGGACTATTCGATTATCCTGTCTTAATGGCGTCTGACATATTGCTTTATAATACAGATTTGGTACCAGTCGGTCAAGATCAAAAACAACATGTTGAGCTAACCAGAGATATTGCTGAAAATTTTAATAAATTTTATAAAACTAATTGTTTTAAAATACCAGAACCATTAATCCCACATACAGGAGCTAAAATCAAAGATCTCCAAAATCCTCAAAAGAAAATGAGTAAAAGCTGTAATAATGACAAAGGTATAATTTTTATTACAGATACAAAAACAGCAATAGAACATAAAATATCGCAAGCTGTTACTGATTCTGATGGAACAATAATATTTGATACTGTGTCAAAACCAGGGATATCAAATTTAATGCAAATCTATTCTGGTTTTAGTGGGCTAAGTATCAAACATATTGAACAAAAATACGAGCATACAACCTATGATGTCTTTAAAAAAGAATTAGCATTGATTATATGAAATTTTTTGGCACCAATACAACAAAAATATGCAGAATACAATAAAAACACACAATATATTAATAAAATTTTAGATAGAGGTTTAGAATATAGTTTATCTTTATCAAATAATAAAATAACACAAATCAAAACAATAATAGGGTTAAATAGGCTTAAATAAAACATTATATATTATGACTGATAAATATTTTTACCACATTCTGTTTATAATTTTAATAGTATATGTTGCTTGAGTAGCAATATATGTTACTTATAGTCTGGTACAAATAAATCAAAGAGCTATAGGTAGACAATGGTTTTTTTATACATTAGAAGATAAAGTATACAAATTAAAAATTGCTGACAATGCTATATCTTGAGAAAAAGGTCTGTCTGGTATTCAAAAAAAGCCAGATAATTATGATGGCATGATTTTTGTATTTCCTAATAAGCAAATTAGACCTTTTTGAAACAAAGAAACATATTTAGATCTACATGTTATTTGATTAAAAGACTTTCAAATTGTTCAGGAAGACGAACTACCCTCTATAAAAAACGGACTCAAAATTATAACTCCCAAAATTCCTGTTAATTATGTTATAGAATTATTTAAATAAAAACTAAAATAAAAACTCAAATAACACAAAAATTCTTGACATTTTATCATTTTTGGTGTAGAATTAATATATTAAATATATAATAATATAAAAATATAAAATGTCAGAAAATTTAATTGATCGCCCTCCTATTGTAGTAATTATGGGTCATATTGACCATGGTAAAACAACTCTTTTAGATTATATTAGAAACTCAAAAATAGCCTCAAAAGAATCAGGTAATATTACTCAGCATATTGGTGCCTATGAAATTACCTTGGAGCATGAAAATCAACAAAAAAGAATTACTTTTCTTGATACTCCTGGCCATGAAGCCTTTGTTTCTATACGTTCACGTGGTGCTAATTTGGCTGATATAGCCATTTTAGTTATTGCTGCTGACGAAGGTATAATGCCCCAAACCAAAGAAGCGCTCTTTCATATAAAAGCTGCCAAAATTCCCTATATTATAGCTATTAATAAAATAGACAAACAGGGTATTAATTTAGAAAAACTAAAAAATGATTTAGCAAAAGAAGAAATTTATTTAGAAGGTAGAGGAGGTAATATTCCTTATGTAGAAATTAGTGCCAAAACAGGACAAAATGTAAATCAACTATTAGAATTAATTTTACTTATAGCTGAAATGAACGAATTAAAAGGTAATCCAGACCAAAATGCCGAAGGAATTGTAATAGAATCAAAAATAGATTCCAAAAGAGGCATATGCGCCACTTTAATTATTACTAACGGCACTATTCATATTAATGATACAATTCATATAGAAAATTATGAAAACAAAATAAAGATTTTAGAAGACTTCCAGGGCAATACTATACAAAAAGCAACATTTTCATCTCCGGTCCTTGTTGTAGGTTTTGAAAAATTACCTAGTCCAGGAGCTAAATTTATTTGCAACGAACTAACAGCCGAACAAAAACAATTACTTACCCAAAATACAACTCAGTATAAAACCAAATTAGTTGGCGACAATCAAGATATTATAATTCCTGTAGTTATAAAAGCTGATTATGTTGGATCTTGCGAAGCTTTAGAGATAGCTCTGGATGGCTTATCAAAAGAATTAAACGTCTCTTTTAATATCATCCAAAATAATGTTGGAGAAATTTGTGAAAATGATCTCAAGTCTATAAATGATAAAATAACAACCTATTTGATTGGGTTTAGAGTTAAAATAGCGCAATCCTTAATAAATTATATCCGCAACAAACCTATTAAAATTATTCTCGGAGAAACTATTTATCAAATTTTAGATCAAATAAAAAATGATATTTTACTTAAAAACGCTCCAACACAACCAACAAAAACAGCATCATTAAAAGTTTTGGCTATATTCAATGATATTAAAGACGATCATTTAATTGGAGGAGAACTTATTGAAGGAGAAATTTATCTAAAAGATACATTTAAAATTTTTCGCGTCATAAACGATATTTTACAAGAAATTGGCAGTGGCCAAATAAAAAATATCCAATGCCAAAAACAAAATGTACCACACATAGGTGCACCAAATCAATGCGGCATATTAGTAAGCTCTAATACCACATTTCAACAAGGTGATATTTTAGAATTTTATAAATAACTTCTGTGGCTTGATTCTTTTATAATTTTTTGCTAATATTATATTATGAACAAATCTACTATCCCACGCAACATAAAATTGGCAAATAATCTCCAATCATTAATTTCCAAAATTATTGAAAAAGAACACAGACCTATAGACAATACTATTATTACTGTTACCGAAGTAGTTATAAATCCAGCTTTAACTCAAGCTAATGTTTTTATTTCTGTTTTTCCTGATACCCAAGCTCAACAAGTATTAGAAAATATACAAAAACATATTTATACAATTCAACAACAGATCAATAAGCAGTGTCAAATAAGAACAGTGCCTAAAATAGTTTTTAAAATAGACACCAGCCCAGCAAAAATAGATAAAATTGAACAATT
>CAYOES010000001.1:18035-30961 GCA_964403105.1 uncultured Candidatus Saccharibacteria bacterium | reverse complement strand
ATTACCCCGCCTTTCGACGAGCTATGTCTGACTTTAAGGTACGTACCAAGATATTCCTAACCCGTTTGCCACTAACAGAAGTAAGAGATCAAAAATTGGAAGCTAAATTATTTTCGTTTTTTATTAAAAAATATAACTATTTATCAATCGCTTTTTATTATTCTAAATAATAACTCTTACTTAATATTGAATTACCAAATTGTTTAAAATAATAAGTTTATTTACTTCTAACCTTTGATCTCCTGCTTCTGTTCGTTCGACTTGTATGCCTTATCCACGCCGCCAGCGTTCACTCTGGACTAGGATCAAATCCTCATTGAAAATAGATTTGAGACAACTAAAAAATCCAAATTAAAAACTGGTTGTTTTGTATTATAGTATATTAAAGTTCACACTCTAAATATCTTTCTATATAAGAGTGCTACTGATTATTAAATATATCATATTTTTATAAAAAAATCAAGGTCTTTGAATTTTTTATATAGTTTAAAATATATTTTACAAGACACGCGCTAAAATAGCGAAGTTGCAATACTAAGGTGTTCGTCTAAGGCTTTATTTACTAATTTATCTGCCTCTTTATTTTGTTCTCGAGGTATAAGATGAAACGAAACATTTTTTAAATCTCGCCTTAAATTTCAAACATTCATAAAGTATGGTCATAAGCTTTCGTCTGTTATTTTAAAAGTCCCATTTAATTGATTACACACTAATTCTGAATCTAAATATATTTCTATGGGTATATCAAAATTTATTCTACGAGCGCCTAATATAGCTTTTGTTTTTTTAAGCGCAAAAACAACAGCTTGATATTCTGCTTTATTATTTGTATTACAACCGATATATTCATAATATGGCTTACCATTTATAATCACTCCTATACCTGCTGGTCCAGGATTACCACGAGCCCCTCCATCAGTATAAATTATAATTTTATTCATATGTTAATTTTATATTTTGTATATTATATATAGTATAAAATAAATAGATCTTACTCCATCTGCATAAATAATTATTTTATCCGTGGTATATAGTTTAACATTCTATTAAAACTACTATTCATAATAACAATAAGTGAAATATTTGATCTAAGGTTATAATAATAAGATTATAAAGATCACTTGGAGTATTTTGGGTTGTCATTTTTTTGATATGTTCTGCTAGATATATTAAAAAACTCCTTTTATCAAGAATTATATGCCAGATTCATATTGGTAATAATCATAATAAATTAATATGAAACAATAAAAAAGGAAATATAAACCCAAGGGTATAAATAGTGGAATGTGTCAAAAGAACATTAAAATGTTTACTCTTATTTAACGCCTGATAATTGGTTTGAAAAAGCCAATCCATAATAAAATGTACAAAAACTAATGAAATAAAATTGGCTATATTGTTCATATTATATATTAAATTGTATGTTAAAAAATTTTATAAAGTTCATAATTTTTATACAATCACATCTTCTTACAAAACTACAAGTTTTTTATATACTTCAAAGGCAGCTCTGGCGTCTTCTAAAGCATTGTGTTCTATGTTTCGAGAGATATTAAAATAATTACAAATTTCTGTCAAACTAAACTTTGTAATTTCTGTTTTATCTTTTAGTTTAATATAAGCCATCGATAAAACATCTAATTTATGATAATGAAATAACGGTGGAAATATTCCTACTTTATAAAAGGCTCTTTCTATTCACTCTCAATCATAAGCCACATTGTAACCTACCAATACTCCACCTTTACAATTTTGTTGGAACATTTCCAGTGCCCCAGATAAAGAAATAGCATCTGTTCATAAGTCATTGCTATAATGTGATAGTTCTAATGATTTGGGGTCAGCGTTTTCTATGTGTTCTATTTTAATTTTAATATCTTTTTCTTGTTTAATTTCTAATGTTTGGGGATTTACTACCAGCCAACCCAATTCTGTAATCTCATTATCAAAAAATAAACTCGAAACTTCGGTATCAAAAAATATTAAGTTTCTATCTTTAAACGGAATACCGTTTTTAATATATTCACTTTCTAAAATAAGATTGTGCTCCATAATGATTATTTATCAATTTTTCATATACCATTTTCTATTCTTTTATACATTTATTCAATTTACATTTTGATTGTCTGACTTTTATTAAAAATTTAAAGTGAAAAATTATTATTTTTAGTATCACTTTTTATTTAATTAGTTCGGCTAACAAAGCACCGCCCCCTGTGGAAACAAAAACATTTTGTTTATGTTCTATTGGTTTAGTAAAATTCAAAGTTTCCCCTCCCCCGACTAATATTTTTGCCTTACTGACTTTTAATAAATTAACAAGACCTACGGTACCTTGTTGGAATTGTTTATCTTCAATATAACCCATCGGACCATTTCAAAAAATTGTTTTAGATCTATAAACAAAATCATTAAAATATTCTAAAGAATAATTACCAACATCTAAAATGTTATCAGATGGTTGTATCTCAAAAACAAAACGATGCTGTTTTGTATTATTTTTATCTAAAACTCAAAAATCAAATGGTAAAATAATTTTGGCAAAATTTAGATTACGTAATTGCGGAATAATATTTTTGTCAGTTAATGATCTCCCGATATTAAAACCTAACATATCAAGCAAAGTATTAGCCAGGGCGCCACCGATAATAATATTATTGACTTTGTGATTAAATTTTTGTATTAAAGGTAATTTATCTTTTATTTTTGCTCCGCCCAAAATCATTAATGCTGGTTTTTTGATAGATTTTTTAAATTCATTAATTTGTTTAATTTCTCTAATAAAATCAAAACCATAATATGATGGCAATAATTTAGTAATAGCTGATACAGAAGCATGCTGACGGTGCGACACAGAAAAAGCTTCGTTTATATAGATATCAGCCAATTTAGCTAATTTTTTAGCAAAGTCTATATCATTGTTTTCTTCCCCTTTTCAAAAACGAATATTCTCTAACAAAACAATTTTATCAGAAGGTAAATTATCTAATTTATCATAAAATACAATTTTATGATTAAAAACTTTCTCTAAGACAGGTAATGTCTTTTTTAAAGAATATTTTGGATCTTTATGACGAGGCCTTCCTAAATGGCTAATTATAATAATTTGTTTTGCTTTATTTTTTAACAAAAACTTTATTGTCGGCTGAATGTTTTGAAAACGAATATTGTGTATATTAAAATTTTCAACATTTATATCAATCCTTAATAACACTTTTTTATTTTTTATTTCTTTGGGTTTTGGTAATCTCAACATATTATTTCTATTTATTATGGCAATGTAAATATATTATTATATGTATTTATTATATGAAATTTATTTAATTTCATAAGTAATTGACATTGTTTTATTTATTTCTAAAGAGCCTGGTTCAATGGGTGATGGCATTGTAGAATCTGCTAAGTTTGGTGTGTTTAACATTATACTGGTTTTTTGATATTCAGGATAATAGTTTGATTCTGAAATATTTATAATTCTACCAAGTTTAATACCGGTTTCATTAGAAAATTGAAAAGCGCGTTTTTTAATATTTTGAATTGCCTCAATTTTTGCCTGATTCTCTAATAATTCTGGATCATCAATAGTAAATGCCAAATTAGATATATTATTGATACCTAATTCTGATACTTTGCCTATAATGTTATCAATTTTATTAAAGTCACGAATTTTAACATTAATAGTTTGTGAGATTCTATAAAAAGAAATTTGAGAAGAACATGTTTTGGTAGTTTCTATACTTTGGGTATCAGGTTGCTTGGTAATGGTGCCTGATGACGTTGGTGTATTATAGCTACACTTTTGTTCATAAACAGGATCAATATTATATTGACTGGTTTTGATATCTTTGTCATCAATACCCTCTTGTTTTAAATAATTAACAACTGCAGTCATTTTGGTATTGTTATCTTGAGTAATAGTTTGTATGCTTTTGCCCTCATTAACAATCTCAAAACTAATAGTAGCAATATCTGGTATAGCAGTTATTTTACCACTACCACTCAAAGTCATTGTTCTATCTTTAGAAGTAAGATTTGTAGCTTGGGTAATAGTAAAATAGCCCCAAGACACAAGTCCAAAAATTATACTAACAATTAAACATGATAATAAAAGCATTAAAGCATTATTACTAAACAATTTATGATTAAATTCTTCCATATTGTAATATTTATATTAAATTTTTTATTAATTTTGTTATTTCTGTTTTTTGAACACTTGCACTGCCGACCAAAATGCCATTAGATATTTCTAAATATTGTGCCATATTTTTATGATTAACAGAACCACCATAAAGAATGGGAATATTTTGAGCAATCATACCATTAAAACGTGTACTTAATCAAAATCTAATATTGTGAATAATATTTTTTGTATCTTGAGGATTAGGTAAATAAGTTGGAGTATTTTGACTAATAGCTCATACTGGCTCATAAGCAATCATTAGATTGTGGGCTTCTTCAATAGGAATTCCTTTTAAATATTCATTTAATTGTCCAAATATCTCATTTTTTATTCTAAAATTTGACGAGGTTTCTTTTAACTTTCTTTTATTTTCGCCCACACAAATAATGGGTTTTATTTTTTGTTTTAATAAGGATTTTATTTTATTATTTATATCAATATTTGTTTCCTTAAAAATGGTCTTACATTCAGAGTGCCCTACTATACAATATTTAATATTATAGGATTTTAACATTACAGGAGATATTGTACCAGTAAACGCTCCTCTATTACGATAAAACACATTTTGTCCACCTAAATATAAAACATTTTGATATTTATTGGTGCTCAAAAACTTATAAATTGGAGGAATAAATATACAAGGGGGGCAAACAATAATTCTGTATTTTTTTTGTAATCTAAGATCAAGCATTTGATAGTTCTGACAAATTAAAGAAACTAAGTCAATAGCCTTAATTTCGTTTTCTGGAAATAATTTTCAATTTAAAATAATAAATTTCATAGTTATTTAATTATAGTTATTTAAATTATAATAAATTTTGTTTATATTAAATTATCAAATATCCTAAACTACACAAACTAACAACAATAGCACAGGCGATTAAAACACCAAGTGTTATACAGGAAAATGCTTCTTTTGGTTTGATATTAAATAAAACACTAGCGAGCGCACCTGTTCAAGCACCTGTCATTGGTAAAGGGATAGCAACAAATATAATTAAACCTAATTTCCCCCAACTCTGATATTTACCATTAAAAGCCTTTTCGGTCTTTTTAAATCACCAATTAAAAAATTTTTGAAATAATATAGAATGTTGAGACAATCATTTTTGACCATATTTTAAAAAATATGTCAGAGGTAAAATTGGTAATAAATTACCAATTACTGATAAGATAATAGTTTCTCAATATTCCATTTTAAAAACAAATAACCCCAAAGGAATAGCTCCTCGCAATTCTGAAATAGGTAAAGCAGCTGTGAATAAAACTTTTAATCAATTTGGCATAACATTTTATTTAATTAACATTATATTTAATAAATAGAGCAAAACACCCAAAGTAGCGCCTAATCCCTGAATTATTCAAAATCTCATAGTTACTTTGGTTTCTGGTCAACCCAAAGCTTCAAAATGATGATGAAAAGGAGTTGACAAAAATAATTTCTTACCATGATGAGTTTTTTTATAAATCAATTGAATAATCACAGACATAGATTCTAACATAGGAATTAATAGTAACAATGGCAAAAACAATGGTGTATTAGTATACATTGCCAAAATACCAAACAATACACCCAATGTCATAACTCCTGTATCTCCCATAAAAAATTCTGCTGGATGAATATTATGCCAAAGATACGCCAATAACGCACCCAAAGTAACTGCTAATAAAACTGCTACATTATAACGCCCTTGAATAAAAACAATAATTACATAAGCTAAAAGCCCTATCATAGAAACTCCAGCTGATAATCCGTCTATACCATCTGTTTCATTCATAGAAAAAGCACAGGCAGTAAAAATAAAAATAAAAAATAAAGGATAAAATCAACCTAAATGCATAATTCCTATAAAGGGAACAAGGACTACATCTCATTCTAATTTTCAAAAAAACCAAATCGCCCCAATTAATCCTATTAAAATATAAATCAATATTCTTTTTTTCATACTTAATCCCCCCCCTTTAGGTCCAATACCATAAATACCCAATAAATCATCGAGCATACCAACCAAAGCAGCTAAGGCCATAATACCTAAAATCAAAAATGTTTCTGGTCTGGATACAAAATTAAAAAAATTATATGAAGGATTTATAAAAGATAATACTCAAAATACAATAGCAAACAAAAATACTGTACCTCAGATTAAAATACCTGCCATAGTAGGAGTACCTTCCTTTTTTTGATGCATAGCTGTAAAAATAGGAGCATTTGAATCTTTACGAATATGTTTAATCATATTATGTTTCTTCAAAAATTTGAGTACCAATGGGGCCATAATAAAAGCAAATAAAGCAGATAATCCTCCCATAATAATAACACGAACTAATTGATAAATAACAATGTTTTTATTCATATTGTATATTTTAATAATTAAAATGTATTTATTTTATTTTTTAATCATTGATATAAAATTTCTGTATCTTTGAATCTATTGTCTGATTTTAATACTATAGTAACATAGGGAACTTTTTGATTGTTTTGTTGAAATTCATAAATAACGAGTAAGCACTCTTTTGCTTCTGGAGTAACACCAGTTTTGGCACCTCATATTTCAGGAATTTTATCAAGCAATATATTCGTTGGTAATACTAAATGGGTAATACCAGATTCAGATTTAAAAGTATAAGCCTTCATTCTAGTAATATTGCCTATCTGAGGATATTTATTATAAATATAGCGCGATACTTGAAATAAGTCAAGTGCTGTTGTAAAATTACCTTCTGAATCAAAAAATAAAGGGTTAAAAAATCCTGTATCTTCTAAACCGATTTCTTTTATTTTTTGATTCATTAAACCAACAAATGTATCCTCTCCTATTGAATATGCCAATGCCATTATGGCATCATTACACGACATTACTAGCCCCATATTTAGTAAGTCTTGAACTTTAAATTTTTCGTTTAAAGAAAAGTGTAAAGTACCTCAATTGGGGTTGAGCATATCCTGAGTTATAGTAATAGTATCATTCATATTAAAATTATCAATTATTACCATAGCAGCTATAAGCTTGCCAATAGAAGCGGGCAATGTATGTACATTGGCGTTACGACTATATAATATTTCGCCAGTATTAATATTACCCACCAAAGCAACCTCTGCACTAATTTGACCATCAAAAATATCTATTGGTTGACTATTTTTATCACTTTTAAACAAAGAACTCAAATAATGTGCACCTAATTGCGCACCAGAAATATTTCGTTGATGAATAATAAATCCTAACCCTAAAAAAAGAATAACCAAAACAAATAATAATCAAAATATAAAGTTAGATTTCTGCATTTTTAAAAGTTAAATTGTGTAATTTTTCAAAATCAGGTAATTGTTTTATTGTATCTATACCAAGTGTTTTTAATAAATCAAAAGATACTTCATATAAAAAGGAATTTTTCCTCTCAGGATTTTGATAGCGCTCAATTAATCCACGAATCATTAAAATTTTTAAAATATAAGAAGAATTGGCACCACGGATATCGTCAATTTCACCTCTTGATATTGGCCCTTTATAAGCAATAATAGCTAATGTTTCTAAAGCAGCAGGGCTTAAATCCCCTTCTAAAATTTGTTTATTTAATTTTTGAATATATATGCTTGCTTTATCATTACTAACTAGCTGCACCATTGCTTTACCAGAAGTTATTTTTTCTAAAATTGTCAGCCCGTTTTGTTTTTCTTGGTATTCTAATTTTAAATCATTTATAGCTTGTTCTGTTTCAGTTTTACTTAATTCACACACACGGCTTAATTCTTCAATAGAAATTGGTACTCCAGAGGCAAACAAAACTGCTTCAATTTTATATTTATTTTCCATAATAAATAGATTAGCATTTAAAAATTATTATTGGGTTATTATTTGTCTTGTGTCAATTTTACTTCTTAAATTTCTTAAATAATTAAAGATCGGGCGTTATAAATATAATAAAAATTAAAATGATTGGGAATTTAGAGGGCATTTAGTTTGATATCAGAAAAATTTGTATCTTGATTTAGTTCCACTACTCCTTCTTTAGCTAAATGTAAAATAGCCAAGAAACTAACAATAATATCGATTTTATCATTTTTATCGACCAAATCATTAAAATTATATTTTTTACCTTTGGTTAATTTTTGAAGAATTTGTTGAATTCTTTCTTTTAAGTTTACCAAAATTTTTACTTTTTGTGAAGGGTATATTATATTTTCTTGTTGATATATATCAAATACTTGTAAAAAGGCATTCTGTAAATCTTCTATTTTTAATTTCTCTGGCGGAGAAAAATGAATTGATGTGTCCAAAAATGGTTCATGGCTAAAAAAATAAGTCTTAGATAAAATTCTATCTTTTAAATATAAACTTTTATCTTTAAAATTTTTATACAAAGTTAAGCGATCTTTTAAATCTATTATTTCTTCTTCCTCTTGATTAGATAAATTTAAAGTAGGTAAAATTGCTTTTGATTTAATTAAAAGCAGAGTTGAAGCAACAATTAAAAAATCTGCTAAATCATTAGGGGTAATTTCTTGAGATTCTAAATATTTTAAATATTCACCAGTAATATTTGAGAGATTAATATCTGTAATCTCCAAATTTTTTTCTTCAATAACCTTTAAAAGTAAATCCAAGGGCCCTGAGAATTTTTCTGTTTGTATGGTAAATACACTCATATTAATTATTTTATTGAAATAATTTGAATTCCTTTTTTCTTAATTTCTTCTTCTGGCCAAAATAATTTATCTATTTTAAATTTTGTTACATAAGTTACTTGTTTTTTTATTTTTCTTCCAGTATATTGTTTTGTTTTTGGATTTCATTCTTCTAAAATAAGGGTGTCTCCTTCATTTATTTTAAAATCATTTAAACGAAGTTCAAAATTCTTTTTACCCGAGGAAATAACATCAAAATATTTTGGCCATATTTTTTTATGAATTATTTTCATTATTTTATTGAAATGCTGTATTTAATTAACCTAATCATATTACAAATTTTTACCACAGCAGTGTTTATATTTTTTACCACTACCACAAGGGCAGGGGTCGTTATCATAAAAATGCTTACTATCCTTAATTATTCCATAAATTGCAATGGATTTTTTATAGCGTTTAGCTCATCAATAATCGCCATATGACCAATGTCAATATTCATTAGAACAATTAGAAAATCCGGCTTTTTCCATAGCAGAAAATAAAATTTTTCTATTATTACGAATATAGGTTGGTAATAATTTTGGATTAGGTAAGGCATTTTGTTGATAAGTTAATTTGCGACATTTCATTGGAATTTTTCTTCCTTTTTTATCAATTAAACGTAAATCTAATGCTCCACCTGTCATATGGCCTGAGGCGTCAATTTCTTTCCATGGTGCCACAAATTTATTAGCTTCTTGAACAACGCGCTTTTTTGTCCAGTCAGGATGTTCTTTTGTAAACCTTTTTATAAATCCATAAAATATACTGATTTGGACATAAGCAGGTCTTCAAGCATCACCGATAATAAAATTTCACCCGTTTGGTAAATATGTTTGGGCTTTATGTAACATCTTGGCTACTGTTCTACGAACATAAGCAGTTTTTTCTTTTTTCATTCTCGGCTTATCAATATCAATTATTATTCCAGGACAATATTTTTTTATATCTACCAATGGTTCTTTATTATCTTTTATTTGTATAGACATATTACAATCATTTAATTAACCTAATCATATTACAAATTTTTACCACAGCAGTGTTTATATTTTTTACCACTACCACAAGGGCAGGGGTCGTTGCGACCAATTTTTTTGTGAGACCCAATAACTTCAGTTTGCGGTTTTACTTCAACATTTATTTCTTTATCTATTTTTGTTATAAAATCTACAATATAATTATTAAATCTGTTTAATAATTCTTGATAAGATTCAAAAGAAAGTCGTTTATATTCTACTAGAGGATCTTTTTGGGCATAAGATTGCAAAGTAACTGAATCACGTAGTTGATCCATTTTTTCCAAATGAATCATCCATAAACTATCAATAGCTGATAAAGCAATTTGTTTGACAATATTTATAAATTGATCTACACCAAATTTTTCCTTTTTTTCTTGAATAATTTTTCTGTCTATATTTAAGGATTGTACAAAATCATCTAAATCTTGCTCTTGATTAATACTAAGAATTAGTTTGCGTTTATTATAAATCGCCTGTCTTTGTTTATTTAATACGTCATCATATTCTAAAATATGTTGCCTAATATCTAAATTTATACCCTCTATTTTAGTTTGAGCAGTTTCAATAGCTTTAGTAATCATAGGGTGTTCAATGGCTTCATCTTCAGCAAAACCAAAACGTTCCATTAGAACTCCGATAGTTTTGGGAGCAAAAATTTTTATCAGTTCATCATCTAAAGAAACAAAAAATTGAGTGCTACCGGGATCTCCTTGTCTACCCGCTCTACCACGTAATTGATTATCAATTCTTCGAGCTTCATGTCTTTCAGTACCTAATACAAATAATCCTCCCATTTTAACAATTTCTTCTCGTTCAATTGGATCAGCAGGATTACCACCCAAAATAATATCAACTCCCCGACCAGCCATATTGGTTGCCACTGTTACAGCTCCCTTCTTGCCGGCTTGCGCAATTATTTGTCCCTCTTGTTCATGATATTTAGCATTCAAAACATTATGTGGTATACCTTTTATTTTTAATAATGAGGAAATTTTTTCATTTATTTCTACTGATCTAGTACCAACCAAAACTGGTTGACCTAATTTATTTTTCTCTTCAATAGCTCTGATAATGGCTTTATATTTTCCATCTTGAGTTCTATAAATTTTATCTGGCAAATCAACTCTAATTAAAGGTTTATTAGTTGGGATAGCTACGGTTTTTAGATGATATACTTTTTCAAATTCTTCAGCAGAGGTAAGAGCAGTACCTGTCATACCACAAATATGTTCATACATCCTAAAATAATTTTGAATAGTTATAGTAGCAATAGTTCTGCTCTCGGGATTAACATAAACATGCTCTTTGGCTTCTAACGCTTGGTGTAACCCCCCAGAATATCGTCTGTCTGGCAAAATACGACCTGTAAATTCATCAACAATAAGAACCTTACCATCTTTGACAATATAATCTTTATCTTTTGAAAAAAAAGTTTGTGCTCGTAAAGCTTCTTCTAAATGATGAACATTTTCTATCCCCTCTAAATCATAAATATTTTTACCTAATATTTGTTCTAATTTATTTAGCCCAGATTCTAATAATGTAATGGTTTTGTTTTTATAATCAGCTTCGTAATCTTCATTTTCTTGTAATCGCGAAGCAATTAAAGCAAAATCTTGATATAATTTTGACGATTCTTCATCTGGTTGAGAAATAATATGAGGGGTTCTCGCTTCATCAATTAAAATACTATCAACCTCATCAATTATAGCAAAATAATGACCTCTTTGAACTATATCTTTCAAGTCTCTTACTAAGTTATCCCGTAAATAATCAAATCCAAACTCAGAGCTTGTACCATAAGTAATATCAGCATTATAGGCTTCTTTTTTAGAGCAAGGCCTTAAATATTCTTGAAAAACTTTAAAGCTTGCTAATAAATCTCTATTTTTATCTAATTCTGATTGGTCTTTCAATGAATTTTCTTTAGTATAACTAGGATCATAAATATATGAATCATTTTGAGTAATACATCCAATACTTAATCCCAAGGCATAATAAATTTGCCCCATCCAGACAGTATCACGTCTAGCTAAATAATCATTAACAGTAACTACATGAACTCCTTTACCACAAAGAGCATTTAAATAAGTTGGCAAAGTAGCAGCCAAAGTTTTACCTTCACCTGTTTTCATCTCGGTAATTTTACCTTGAGCTAAAGCAATACCACCTAACAGTTGAACATCAAAATGTCTTTGTCCCAAAGTTCTTTTAGCAACTTCTCTAACCAAAGCAAAAGCTTCAATAAGTGCTTTGTCTAATGATATTGTATTGTCTTGTATTTTATTTTTTAAATTAATAGATCTATCTAATAATACCTCAAGTGAAAGATTTTCTAATTCTGTTTCTAAACTATTAATTTTATCAATTGTAGGTCTATTTTGAATAAAAAATTTTTTATTTGTATCAAAAAAATTAAACATAACGCAAATTTACATAATATCGTCTGAATATTTATTGTTTTGTTTATGTCTAAACAAAAATTTATTTAAAAAAGCATATTTAGTTTTATAGGCAGTACGTCCTTTTATAGATTTATATTTTTTAATGCGTTTAACAATCTGAACTTTTAAATCGTCGAATAAAGCATCAAGAGCTGTTTTAAGATTATGATTCATTTCTTCCATATGAATAACGCTATCAAAAAACGTAAAAGTAGCTGACACTTTAAAACGCTCGCCGTTGTTAGTAATTTTTGATAATTCTTCAATATCAATATCGAGCGATGGATTACCTTTGGAGTTGTGTAATATTTTTTCCAAAAAAGCAAGTTTTGTATCAAGCAGCTGTTGCTCTCTTGGTAATAAGACATAATTTTTGACATTAATATTAATATTCATTTTGATATTTTATTGTTTTATATAATAAAAGTTTAGCATATTTTTAAAAAGAAAACAAGACTCAAAAACAATTCCAAAACATCTTAATATATCTAATAATTTTGATCAATATTATATAAAAAAACACCTCGGATATATCCGGGGTGTTTCCATTTAGAAAGCTTCCTTAAAATAGGCTTAAAACTATTTTAGTGAGGAACTAAAAATTATTTCTTACCTTTCTT
>CAYOES010000001.1:7769-17935 GCA_964403105.1 uncultured Candidatus Saccharibacteria bacterium | reverse complement strand
CTTTCTTTGTAGCTTTCTTGGCAACTTTTTTTGCTTTTTTCTTTGCAGCCATGATATATTTTTAAAATTTTATTTTCTATTTTTTATCTCCATCGACCCTTAATAAAATGGAGGAATATTTATGTAAGGTTAAAATAATTTTTGAATTATTTTTATAATAATTATTTTTGAATGTGTTAATATAATTTTACATGATTTTTTAAAAAAAGTCAAGTGGTTTTAACATTTTTTTCTATTTTAGAAGAAAGAAAAAATTTGTTTTTATTTTTTAGTATAAAAAATCGATTGTAATAATAAATAATAACAGACAAACATATATTAAAAACCAATCAATCGTATTTCTTCTTCGAGATTAACACCAAAACGATTTTTAACAACATCTTTAATATAACAAATTAAGTTGTAAATATCAGAACTTTTGGCATTATTTTTATTTATTAAAAAATTAGCATGTTTTTCTGAAACTTGAGCTCCTCCTATTTGATATCCTTTTAATCCGCACTGCTCTATTAAAAAGCCGGCAGGGACTTCTTGACAGTTTTGATTTTGTTTTATTACTAAATTATATTTAGATATAATTTCAGGTGGAAATAATTCTAAATTTACATTTTTAAATACACAACCAGCATTAGGAAACATATATGGTTGACTTTTGTGACGATTATTTAAAATCTCGGAGATTTTTTGTTGAACATCTGTTTTGTTAAGTTGTTGGGGTATATCAATAAACGTAACTTCTCAAATAATAATTGGACTATGTTTAAACAAACTATCACGATACCCAAAATTGCATTCTTGTTGATTAAAAGTTTTTCACACAGGCAGACCTAAATCTGAATAATCTAATCCTCGTACTTCAAAAATTCCATCTTTTGTTTCTTTATTAGAAACCCCGGCATTCCCATATACTGCCCCACCTACACTACCAGGAATACCAATAAGATTTAAAAGATTAAAAAGATTGTGATCAAACATAAAATTGAGTGCTGACATATAAGGTACTCCTGCACCAAATGTACATAAACATTGACTATCAACTTCCTTTATGTCTTTTGTGGTATTATATATTTTAATAACTAGTCCATCAAATCCATTATCGCTAATTAAAATATTACTACCACCACCCAAAACAAGCACATCTAATTGCTGTTGTTTTGCTCATAACAAAGCTTCTAGCAAAATATCTTTGTTATCAATATTAATAAAATATTTTGCCCTCCCACCTATTCTATAAGTAGTATACGGGGCTAAGGGAACATTTTTTTGTATTATATCTTTAAACATTATTTATGTTTATCTAGAAAAGTTTGTAAAATTAAAGCAGCAGCAACAGCATCTATTAATCCTTGTTTATTTTTTTTAATACCTAATAAATTTTCTGCTTCTTTGGAAGTCAAAATCTCATTTTCTTCATGAATATTACGATTTTGAAATTTCTCTTTTAATTTAGAAATAAATTCTTGAATTTTTTTTGATTCTTGTGTTTCTTGAAATGAAAAGCTCAAAGGTATCCCTATGACAATATCAGTAATACCCTCATTGTCTAAAATTAATTTTATTTCTTCGAGAGTCTGTTTATTATTTTTGTGATAAATGGTTTTGAAAGGAAAGGCAATTTTGGTTTTATCATCAGCAATAGATAACCCTATTCGTTTTTCTCCAAAATCAATACCTAATAATTTCATAAATCTTTTTATTTATATTTATTTGATCTTGTTATATTAAATTATAGCATAAAATAATTAAAAAGTAAACATTAAACAAAAATAATATAAAAAGTGATTGTATGTTATATAGTTGGAATAACAAAACAAGTTATAAAAAGAGCGAGTGAGGGGAATCGAACCCCCGTCCTAACCTTGGGAAGGTTATATTCTACCATTAAACTACACTCGCAAAAATAAACATCTAATATAAATATCTAATAAAGAACAAAAGGAAATAATTAGTGGAATCAGTGTGCGGGATATCTAATATAAACATCTAATAAAGAACAAAATATAATAATTAGTGGAATTAGTGTGCGGGATATCTAATATAAATATCTAATAAAGAACAAAATATAATAATTAGTGGAATCAATTTTTAAAAAAATCAATTATTTTATTGATATTGGTGTTTAAAATATTTTGTTCTGGTTTTGTTGTTGTAGTTGTTGTAGTTTGTTCCAAAACTACAACAGTCTCTCCTTCTTTTTGCATACCCAAAGATAAACGAGATTCTTTTTCTAAATATTCTTCATTTGATTCTGTATTAGCAGATTTTTTTAATTTAGTATTTTCTTCTTTAAGATAATTCAATTCTTTTTGCAGATTATTTGTTTGCTGTCTAAGAAATTTTCATCTTTTAATAGTATTATCAAATATAATTTTATATAATAAAAATACGATAATAATTATCAAAACAATGATAAATATAATTTTTCATTTAGAATGTAATGATTTTTTTCTCATAATATTTAATAAATAATAAAAATTTAATAAAAAACATCTATTCTTTATTAAGAAAAATCTTGCGATAAATAGAAGGATTTAATTCTATCTTGCCCTTTTCTGCTAACTTTTTCTTGCCTTTTTGTTGTTTCTTTCACAATTTCATTTTTCTAGTTCTATCTCCGCCATACAAATAACCAGTAACATCTTTTTTAAATGCGGGCAAAGTTTCACGCGCTATAATATCTCCTTCTTTGGCAACTTGAATTTCTAAAGGAAAAATTTGTCTAGGTAAATAGTTTTTTAAAGTTTCGGCATATTTTCGTGCCTTAGCATATAAATTTACATTGGGAGTAATAAATGATAGACTTTCAAATTTTTCATGATGTAATAATACATCTAATTTACATACATCCGTTTTTTCATAGCCTATAATTTTATAGTTCATTGAGGCAAAACCCTGACTTGACGATTTTAATTTGTCATATAAATCTAATAAGAGTTCGGACAGAGGCAGTTTATAATTAATTAGCAACAAATCTTGAGATAATGTCTGTAAATCAACTTGCTCTGAACGAAAAGTAGCTAATAAACTAATAATATTGTTTAAATATTTACTGGGTGTTAAAATTTCTAATTGAATATATGGTTCTTCAACAAACTTAATTTGAGATGAACTGGGAAAATCAGCGGGATTTTTAATAATAGCTACTTTATTATCAGTAAATGTAACTTTGTAAGGTACGGTTGGAGTAGTAGTAATAATATTTAAATTAAATTCTCTTTCCAAACGCAAAGAAATAATTTCATAATGTAAAATTCCCAAAAACCCCAAACGAAATCCACGTCCTAGTGCTTCATTAGATTCAGGTTCATAAAATAAAGCAGCATCATTTAATTTTAATTGCGCTAATGCTTTTTGCAAATTTTCAAAATCATCATTGGTATCAGGATAAAAACCAGCAAATACCATTGGCTGTGGCTCTTCATATCCAGGCAAAGGCATTATCTCAACAGCATTATCTTGTACTTGATGCCAATGAGTAATAGTATCACCTACTTTTACCAAGGTCGGATCTTTTAATCCTGTTGCTATTCAACCTATTTCACCTGACTTTAATTCTTGTTTAGATTCTAAATCGGGTTTAAAAATACCAATATCAATTGTTTTTGCTTTTAACTTTTGGGCGATTAAATAAAGATCGTCATTTTTATGAATTGTCCCATCAAAAACTCTAACATAAGCCAAAACACCCTTAAAAGAATCATAACGAGAGTCAAAAATAAGAGCCCGTAGAGGTTTATTATCATCTTTTATTGGGGCTGGGATTGTTTTTATAATCTGTTTTAAAAGATCTTCTGTGCCTTGTCCAGTTTTGGCAGAAATAGATAAAATATTTTGTGCAGAAATTTTTGTGATATCTTGAATTTCTTTTTTAAGAATATCGACATCCTGTGGTTTTAAATCTATTTTATTTAACACAGGAATAATTGTTAAATTGTGTTTTTGAGCTAAATATAAATTGCCGAGAGTTTGCGCTTGAATACCTTGGGTTGCATCTACTAAGAGTATAGCACCTTCAATAGCAGCGAGCGAACGAGAAACTTCATACACAAAATCAACGTGTCCAGGAGTATCAATCAAATTCAATGTGTATTCATTGTGCTCGTATGTATATTTCATTTGACAAGGATGCATTTTAATGGTAATACCCTTTTCTTGTTCTAAAAACATCTTATCCAAAAATTGAGCGTTCATTTTTGAGAGAGCAACTGTGTTAGTTATTTCTAAAAAACGATCTGCTAATGTAGATTTACCATGATCAATATGAGCAATAATAGCAAAATTTCTAATAAAAGTTTCCATAACTATTTAATTTAATAAATTATATATTTTATTCATTATTATTGTGACTTGTCTGGTTAGACATTATATTAAATTTTCTCACAAAGAGTTTTTGTTTTACAAAATCAATTGCTGTATTAAATTCTTTGATTTTGAACAAAGACATCATAAATAAATATACAGCTATCATAATTATACCAGCAACAAAGCTGTCTAAAATCAAATAAATTACTTTTGAAGTTATAAATATGTGTTCCAAAAGTTTAAATGCACCAAAACCAAATATACTAGCTATTAAAGCGCAGAAAAAAATACTTCCTATTTTTTGTATCAATCCCTTTAAAATTGTTTTATCAAAATACTTAATACTACTAATAAACAAAAATAAGGCATAAAGAATATCAGCTATAATATAACTAATCGCCAATCCTTTTAATCCAAAAACCCGCCCTAAATAAAAAGATAATAAGCTACCAACACCAAATGCACCTAACCCTGACACAAATGGTGCTATAGTATTGTTGGCGGCAAATAATGTATTTAACAAAAAGTCTTGTAAGGCATGAGCAATAAAACCAAACACCAAAATAGTAAATATAGAAATTGTAGTATTGGTTGCAGTTCAATCAAATTTTCCATAACCAAGCAAAAGACGTACAATAGGGCTACGAAATATTAAAAATGCAAAAAAAATAGGAATAAGAAAAGACAAAATTTGAATTAAAGTTTTTTTATAAGTTTCTGTAAACTCTTTCTTTTGGTTATTGGTAAATTGTCGCGATAATATTGGAAAAGATGCTACGGCAAATGACATAGCAAATACAGAACGAGGGAAGTCTTGAATATTTAAAGCAAAATTTATAATACCAAGACTACCTGGTTGTAAATAAGATGCAACATTTGAAATAACAAATAAAAATAATTGTAAATTGATAATACTTAATGCCCTAAAACTAGTTAAAACACTAAATTCTTTAATATATTGTTTAAAAACTTTACTATGGGGCAATGAAAAAACAAAATCAATTTTTCTAAATGGTCAATATTTAATTATTAAATTAAGAAAAGCACCTAAGACAACGCCATATCCCAAACCGTAAACTCCAAATATAGGATAAAATCATACTATACCAATAATAATACCTACATTATATAATAATGGAGCTAGGGCAATAGGCATATATAAATTATTAACTTGTAGAATATTACCAATCAAAGATGATAATCCTAACACAATGGGCTGAATCATCATAATT
This sequence comes from uncultured Candidatus Saccharibacteria bacterium, assembly GCA_964403105.1. Lineage (GTDB taxonomy): Bacteria > Patescibacteriota > Minisyncoccia > UBA6257 > JAKLIH01 > CAZFNU01. The sequence continues at coordinate 12,401 of CAYOES010000001.1, read as the reverse complement.
CTTGATAAGTTTGCTATAATATTTAAACTAGCCAGATCAAACCCTGGAAATAATCATTTCACAATTATATCAGCAAAAATAACAAATACAATACCAAATAAGGCACTCAAAAATGAAATACTTACCATAATAGAGGTAGCAAATTCATTAGATTCTTTTTTCCCAATATTTTGATATTTAATAAATAAAGGAATAAATCCAGCAGCCAAAGCGCCTAAAATAAATATATTAAAAATAAAATCAGGAATACGAAAGGCTGCGTAATAAATATCCAATGTTTTAGAAGCACCAAAAGTACTAGCCAGTAAGGCGTTTCTTATTATACTCAAAAAACTACCTATAAAAGTAAAAAAAGCTAAAACAAAAGCACTTGATTCTATATGATTAGTTTGTTTGTTTAAGAATTGATGGAACATTTTAAATTTTCAGTTTACAAAAAATAAATATTTAGTTTAGGTCGAAAGATAATAATGTATCTTTGTCTAAAATCAAAGTTTGAGTAATTGAATTGTATTGCCCAGGATTATTTTGAGCAGGATATAATACCTCAATAGTATAAGAACGATTGATACCTGATTGTTTTTGTAAGAATAAATTATAATGAGGATTATTTTGTAAATCTATATGTATGTTTGGCTTATAATTTAATGAAAATGTTTTTTGAGTTTGAGATGAAGTAATAATCCACGATCCTATACCCACAAAATTTTCTTCCAAAAACGTTTTGGCATCTTGATCTTCTATATAAACAGTTTTTATATTAATCGATTCTAATACATTATCTATTTTGAAGCCTTGTTTTTCATAGTTTATAGCAGATCGAGAAATAGGACCTCTCTGACTGGCAGATACTAAATTAACAATTTCAGAATTAGGTGGAATATATACTCTAAGGTATGAATAGCTTTTGGTACGAACAGTTTTGGGGTTATTATTTTGTAAAATCAATTTTACATCATTTGTTATCTCTCCTTTCTCATTTATGGTAATTTTAATTTTTATATCTTCTTTTATATTTTGATCTATATCGGTATCAGTAGTATTGGCCCGAGCTATACCTATATAATCAGTATTTTTATCAATACTATCAGGAAAACTACCAGCTCATGAACATTGTGATAAATAATGTTCTACTGATGAATTGGTACTATATATCTGAATATCTTTATTATCAAGACTTTGGAATATTAAATTTGTAAATAACGTAGTAAATCTTTTGATATCAAGAGTATTACCAATATTAATAAATAATTGTTGGAAGAACAAATCTAACTTTTGCTGGCTTTGATTTTGTTTATTTGATTTAAAATCATTATCTAAGGTAGATAAAAACTCATTAACATTACGAGAAGTTACAGATATATCTTCTTTGTCTATATTGAATTTTATTGGATTAATATTTTCTAATAACTTTTCTATTAAGGATATGTTTACAGATATCAATCCATCAAATTTCTCTTGTTGAGGATAATATTTTAATGCAGTTTGAGCGCTTGTCTTAAAATTAAAAAATCAATTAAAATATTGAAACACTCATACAGAATTAGAATATTTTAATTCATCAGGGGGAACAAGTTTATCTAACATAGCTATATTTAAGTTAGAAATAAAATCTATTTTATCAAATTGACATAGCGAATTTTTACAGTTCAAAATACCATACAAAACTCATTCTCCACCAGTAGCTGATAAGTTATAGGGGTTTTGAAAAATAACTAAATGGCGCATGGTTTTTTGATTACCCAATAATCAGTCCAATGTATCTATAAAATCATTTAAATTACGAAGGTTTTTTGTTAATACCTTAATATCGACAACGTCATATCCTAGTTTTACATTATGTGGCGATTGTTGTAATATTGTATCTACCTTATTTAATTGCTTATTTATATCAGCAATATCTGTTTTTATCTTTTGGATAGTGTCTTTATTATTATTGTTTTTATTCAAAACAGCTAACCCAATACCATCTTGAACAATATAGGCAAAATTATCACGTAAAGATATTATTTTATCATCAAAATTACTATATCACAATAATAAATCTCCTAATTCCGAAGGAAATAAAATACCATTTACTCTATTTAGCTTTACAAAGATATTATTCATAATCGCATTATTATTATGAATAAATCGCTGAGAATTATTTATTAGCGTGTTTAGAGAATTTAGCAGTTCTTCAGGGTCATTATCTAATGAAAAATCTGTTAGTGTTTGGTTAAACTCCAATAATATATTATTTAGATTTTTATATGTATCAACAATTAAACTTTTGGACTTGTAATAATAATAATAGTTATAACTGCCAATACTAACAATAATAAGTATTATTATAATTATAAAATACTTTCAAAAATGTTTATGAAAATGTTTTTTGATCATAATATATAAAATTTTTTATTTGTTATATACTTTGATTTTACACTATTTTGTTATATAATTCAATAGGTTGACTAAAAATATAAAATATGCTATAATACTATAGACCAAATGAATCTGACGATTGCTCCTGCTATAGTTTTGTCATTAAAATAAAATAGATATATTAATACTTCTTCAAATTAAAGCAATCTCTATTTTCAAATAACTATTTTAAATTTATGGACAAAACTATAGCAGGAGAGGAAAGTCCGAACACCCATTTACATAATTATTATGTATCTAAAATAATAGTGGCTAACAGCCATCCTATCTTATTAGCTCTTTGAGTAAACAAGATAGAGAGGTGCGAACAGAAACGGTTTTATTTGAAAAAATAAAACCACCCTATAAATATGTTGATATTAAATCTTTTGAGTTTATCAAAAGATAAATATAACACTTATTAGGGCGAGCTCAATTGTAAAATTGAGATGAAACGGCTAAATCCTTATTGGGTGCAAGAGAAAACCCTGTCTCACTTTTGATACTAAAACTTTGTTTTGTTATAAAAAATAGAAATAACAAACTTTTACACTAATCCTAATTTTAATATCAAAAGTGAGACAGGGAAAAAGTATCTCGCTTGACCCCGAGAGTAATCGAGGGGCTAGATAAATAATCGTCACTTATTTTATATATTTATATACATAAAATAAGCACAGAATTCGGCTTATAGATTCATTTGGTCACAATATAAAAATCATTATACAACAACAACTCCCTTTTTCAGGGAGTTGTTGTTGTATAAATGTGTATAAAATATCTGTTTGTTAATAAAAGTATCAATAATTAATTACATACAAACGCTGGACATGATACTGATTTGGTTTGTCCATTGCAAGTAACCTCGGCACTATAATAATTAGTTCCTTTTAAATTAGAATTACAAATTTTAGCTTGAGAAGATCCACTTCCTGACATAATACTATTATTCTTGCCTTGAGAACTATTAGTCCAATATCATTTATAAGTACATGCAGATGAACTTGACAAACCTGATAGATTAATAACAACTGCTGATGAATTGGATGTTGATCCTGTTACCGAACTAGTACTACCATTAATAGTACAATAAGGAAACCAAGAAGAAGTGTCTGGTGGTGTATAAGGTTTTGCACTGCCACAAGCATTATTACAAGTTTTGGTAGTATAAATACAATTAGTAGGTGATTCATATGCATTACAAGCAACACAAGTATTGTTCGAACATTTATATCCTCAGGAATTTTCATCATATCCAACAGGAGGGGGAGTACTTCCACCGCCACTACTTCCGCATTTACTAGTAGTCAAAGTAGCTTGGCAACTCGTAGAAGCAGTTTTATTAGCAGCATCTGTAACTGTTAAATTAACTTTTTTAGTACCACTGGTTAAATAGCAAATCTCTGAGCTACTAGCACTACTTGTCAAATCCCCTGTTCATTTATAGCTAAAAGGAAGATTACCTCCACTTACTGTTGATTCCCATTTTATACAACAATTTGCTGTATTAGTAATTGTTCCAGTACAAGATACTGATAAGGGGGCACCTGTGCCACCACCAGCTTGACATACTTTCATACAAGCACTTTTAGCAGCTTCTTCTGATCCATATTCACTAATTGTATATTGAGCATTGGCTACCACTCTAGTACAAGTGCGTGTTGAGGTATTACAATTATATCCACATTCTCCGGTATCATCGACATTTCTGGTAATACCACTACCACAATCTTGTTTACATTTATCAGGATCTCCATAACAAGGTTCAGCTTTTTTACCATATAAAGAATAGGGAGCATCATTATAAATGATTATACACTTTTCGCTATTTTCAGTAGCATTAGCAAAAGCATTAGTTGGTTTAGATGTTTTACAAACATTATTTTGATCACAATAAGTAATAGTAGGACAATATTTACCAGTTGATGAATAAGTATGACAAATACGATAATCGGTGTTAACTTGTTGAGATCCAGAACCAGTTGATTCATAAGCACCATGGGATCCAAATCCTGTTCAAGAACAATCATAACTTGAACCATCTCCAAAATCTAAAGTACATTTTGCTCCTTTACCTGAATAATCATAAATACTTCAACTAAATACTGGAGTATGTGGTGCTTTTCTATAAGGTTTAAGCCCACCTGAAATAGGATTATCAACAATAGTATTAACATCAGAAGGTTGAACAGTAAACCAACTCAAATAAAATCCTGTGCCACCACCTGT
>CAYOES010000001.1:0-7669 GCA_964403105.1 uncultured Candidatus Saccharibacteria bacterium | reverse complement strand
CCTGTGCCACCACCTGTTCCACCACCTGTTCCACCACCTGTTCCACCACCTGTATCACCACCTGTATCACCACCTGTGCCGCCGCCTGCATTAGCTGATCCTACACATCCAGCAGGACAAGCAAATGGTGAAACAGTCTTAACTATATTATCATTTTCATTACTTTCTGATATTTGGTTACCATAATCTACCATAAAATAAAGATCATGGGGCTTAGTATCTTGACAAACATAATCACAATTTACTTTTGTAGTTTTACCAGGATCCAATGAAGGTATATTAGCAGTACAAACAGGAGTAGAAGTTAGAGTATCTTTCAAAATAGCAATTTTAAAAGACCCAGCTTTACCTCCACCAGCATTATAGAGAACAAATGGCATTACAAATTTATTAGCCTGACAATTACCAGGATTATCAATATTTAATTGTAAGTTGGGTTTCTCGGTTTCTGTGCCTGGATTGGTACCAGTTGATTTAGAGCACGAAGCCATACAATCTTCAGGAGTATTAAATAATCCTTGCGAATCAACAATACATTGTTTAGAAACAGTATCACAAGTAAATTTGTATGTACCAGTATAATTGCTATCGCCCGTAGTACATTGTATGTTAGCTATTAATACATTATTATTCTTATTGTCTTCTTTAACATTATATTGAGAATCAGTAATAAATTTTAAATAATAATTACCAGGTGATGGGCAAGTAAATGTAAATTGATGTGTTTTGTTTGCTTGAGGGTCTAATGAATATAACAAAGTAGATTGACCAATTTGTGTTTCTTGAGTAGTATCATTACCAATATAAGCTGTTAAATAATGATATCCAGCTACTATGCTGCCAAGATTTTTTTCTGTTAGATTTATAGTAGTTTCTTTACCAACTGTAAATGTTTTTGGAGAAAAATCCGATAAAGTTAAATCTGCTCCAATAGTCCCTCCTACCTTACAAACCGACGCACATTCTTGATAAGAATAATTGCCCGTAGAGTCTAAAACACATTGTCAAGTAGAAGTATTACAAGAATATTTTGAAGTATCAGCAACATTACCACAATTAACACTAGCTGTAAGAGTATTATTTAATTTGTTTGATTCTGTTATACTATTAACTGGATCTAAAATAATTTTAAAATAATAAATTCCTGGCTGGGTACAAGTTCATTGTTGAATATTCACAGCTCTTTCTTGCCCAGACTTCAAAGCACTCAAATTTTCACTAACTAAACGATATTCATTAATATATAAATCATAACTATGTGCAGGAGCATCAGATATACCTAAATTTTTTTCTTTAATACCAAATATAATTGTGCTTCCTACTTGAATATTTTGAGTGGGTGCATATGACAAATCAGATACAGCCAAATCAATATTTCCTCCGCCAGTTAAACCACTATTAGATGACATAAGAGTTATTGTATTGGTATATAAAGTACAGAGTTTTTGTTGAGTATTAAAATCAACAATTCCATTAGCAATCAAATTATTGTCTGACTGAAAAGCTTTTAAATGAGATTCTGTTAGGGGACCAAAATATCCAGTTATCATATCTGAGGGAAAATTAGTTTGTGATATTAACATTAGTTGTAACATTTTAACTTCACTGGAAGTAACTCCTTTTTTTAATGATGAACTAACAAATGGGCAAGAAGTAGTATATTTACTACATAAAGCTTTACGAGTATCAGGACCAACAAAACCAGCTGTATATACACCATTAGCTTTCTGAAAATTCTTTACAGCTTTACTAGTTAAATTGCCAAAATATCCAGTAATTAATGCCTCTTTATAATAACCAGTTCTGACTAAAAATAATTGTAATAAAGCCACTTCGTTTGATTCATCACCAATATGTAAATCATTTACAAATGGACAAGAATCAGCAGAAATTGGTTTATTATATATAGTAAAAAGAAAACTTATAACAAGTATCCCAGTTATAATGGGTAATATAAAATATAGAGATTTTTTCATAATAATAATATTTTAAAATTTTTATTAAAGTTTTATATTTTTTATAAAGATATGAAACTTTATATAATATAATTATATAACATTTTTTAATTTTTTGCAAGGGCCTGAACAATTTTATCCAGACCCATAGAATGTGATCCTTTTATAAGAATAATATCACCTGTTTGTATTATATTTTGTAACAAATCAATAGCATCTAATAAATTTTTGAAATAATAAACATTATCAGCCTTAAATCCATTATTTATTAATTGGTTATAAGTATTTTCGGTATAATTACCAATGTTAATAACCAAATCAATATTATGTTTTATAATTTCATCTCCCACTTGACGATGAGCCTGTTCAGTATAGCTACCAAGCTCTTTCATATCTCCAAAAACAAAAATACGACGATTGGCTGGCAAAGTATTTAATAATTCCAAACTAAACGAAACTGCCACCGGTGAAGCATTATAACTATCATCAATAATTCAAGAGTTTTTTATAGCAGGTAAAATATTTGTTCTGTGTGGTAGTTTTTTATAATCTTTAAGATATTCTAAACTTTCTACTAAATTAATATTAAAATAAATACCTACGGATATGGCACATAAAAAAGCATAGGCGTAATTTTTACCAAACACACCCGCAATTTGAAAAGGTACAGAGGTTCCCCCATATTCTATCCTAAAATACATTTCTGATTCATCTAAATTATTTTGGGGAATAATTTTAAAATTGGAGGCTCTAACTTCTGCTCCCTCATCAAACCCATATGTAATGACTGATGCATTTGTTAAATTTTTGAAATCTAAAATTTTTTTATTATCATAATTCAAAATAGCTGAACCCTCGGGAGGCAAACATTTAATTAATTTTGATTTTTCGCAATATAAATCTTCAATATTTTGAAAATATTCTATATGAACAGGTATATCTCCTATATTAGTAATAATTCCAATTTTGGGCTTTAAAATATTACATAAATATTCAATATCACCTGGCCGATCAGCACCCATTTCAATAATTAAAATCTCTGGATAATCTTTTTGTCTAAATAATAATAATTTAAAAGCAAACAAAATATTTAAACATCAAGCAATTAGTGATCCTTCACCACTTTTTGTTCCAATCACAGTAATTGCGACACCTATCGGTGTGTTATAATTCATTTCATTTCTACGACATCTATATTTAGATTTCAAAATTGTAAAAACAGCTTCTTTAGTTGAAGTTTTACCTACATTTCCAGTAATAGCAATAACAATGGGCTTATATTTATTTAAGACTTTTGTAGTTAATCTAATTAAAATATTTGTTAATAGTTGGCGTTTTTTGTTTATTTTTGAATTTGTTTTATTATTCATGATCAGGTGGAATATTATAATAATTTATCAAAAATTGTACCATATTGCGAAAAGTATAAGTAACAGTAGCACTAGCAACAGTACCAATTTTAGGTTTGTCTAATTTTACCAAAATTACAAACTGAGGATTATAAGCAGGAAAAAACCCAATAAAAGATTGTATAGTATCCTCGGAATAAGAACCTTGAGTCGCAATATCCGCAGTACCTGTTTTACCAGCAATATCATAGCCTTTAATTTTGGCATTTTTCCCATAACCATGTTCAACTACTCTTACCATCATTTGAGTTATTTTTTGAACAGTCTCAGGTTTTATAACTTGCTCTTCAGATATTTGTTTTGATAGATCTTCTTTAGATCCATCAGCATTAACAATAGCCTCTACAATATATGGATTGACCAATATGCCTTTATTGGCAATAGTAGCATAAGCCCGAACTAAACTAATTGGACTAATTTTTATACCATGACCAAAACTGGCAGTAGCAAAATAAACATCTCTTGCATCTTTAGGACCAAGCTCTAACTGATGAATATCGTTCAAAGCTTCATTGGGCAAATCAATACCTGTTTTCTCGTTTAATTTAAAACGTTTTAAATATTCTAAAAATATTTTATTACCTGTTCGCTGTTCTGCAAATATTGCTCCAGTGTTTATAGATTGTTCTAATACTTTATTCATATCACATTCGCCATATACTTCATTATGAAAATTTTTAATCACTTTTTTATCAATTGTAACAGATCCCTTATCAATATATTTTGTATCAGGTTGTACGGCGCCAGAATCTATAGCAGCGGACATAGTAATAACTTTCATTACCGAACCAATTTCGAGAGCTTCTTCAACAGCTACATTTTTGTATACTTTGTAATCTTTTACTTTTGAATATTCGTTTAGATTATAAGTTGGCCAATTAGCTAAAGCCACAATTTTACCCGTTTTTGGTTCCATAATAATTATTGATCCAGAGCTACCAAGACGAGTAGTTAATAATTTTTCCAGTTCCTCTTCAGCTTTATATTGAATATTTTTATCAATAGAAGTAATAAGTGAGGATCCATCATTTACTGGTTCTTCTTCTGCTGTCAAAGATCGAACGAGCCTACCAAAAGCATCACGAACACCTTTAAATAATCCTGTCTGACCTTCTAATACATTATTATAAAATTTTTCTAGCCCATACTGCCCTATTTTTTCTCCCTTTGTTTCCTTAGTTTCTCCAACAAATCCAATTATATGAGCCCCTAATTCTCCTAAGGGATAGTATCTATCTAATTCATCATTATTAACATATATTCCTTTTAACTTTAACTGTTCAATTTGATTAATTAGTTTCGCATCGTCAATTTTTGCATACACAATTTCATATTCATCGTTTATTTTTGAAAATTTTGTAAGCAATGAATTATAATCAATCTTTAAAATATCACTCAAAATTTTGGCTGTACTTTCTACTTTATTTGCTTGCTGAATTTCTTTTGGTACGGCATAAATAGTTGTATAATTTTTGTTAATAGCAACACTAATTAAATTGTGATTTTTATCTTGAAAATAAATTAACCCACGTTTGGGTTGTATAATATGTTTTGTTTCTTGTATTGATTGAGCTTGGGCAGTTAAGTTTTTATGATTTTTTATTTGAATAACAAACAAATAACTCACCGCAACAATAGCAATAATACAAAAAATAACACTTATAAAAAATAAGCGCGTAGTCTTAAATTGTTTTGTGCCAGATCGTAAAGACATAATTATTGATTAGATGTAGATGTCTGTATAATATTGGCAACTATAACTTCCTCAGAAATATTAAAATAATCTAATTTAGAAACTTCAACAAAATTATTGCTTTTAGCTCAAACTGCAATTTGTTCTGGAGCAATATTTTGTATCAGTTTTTCTTTTAGGGTATTATTTTCTTCTGTTGTTTGTTTAATACTTTGTTTTAAAAGATAAATTTCATAATCATAACGGCTAATACTTGAATCGATTGATATATAGACAATAACAATTAAAACTAAACAAAAAGCTATCAATACAGACAATTTAATGTTCGCAAAACCACTTAATTGCGATCTTATATTACGTTTAATTTTAGATCTTGGAACTACTCACCTATTAGACAGAACTGATTGTTTTTTGTAGTATGAATTTATTATTGTCATAGTAAAATGTTTATTTTTGTTTTATACTTTTTCTTAGATATTAGTATAAAACATTTTTTATTAAGATCAATCGCAATAATATTTTTTAATGTCAAATAATAAATAACTATATTTTTTCTATAGCGCGCATCTTGGCACTATGGGATCTAACATTTTTATGGATTTCTTCTTTGCTGGGAATAATTGGTTTTTTAGTGAGTAGCCTAAATCGTGATGATAAACTATATTGCTTAAATAAATTTTTAACTATTCTATCTTCTAAAGAATGAAAAGAAATAATTACTAATCTGCCGTTTTTGTCTAAGATGTCAAGAATATCTGGTATAGCAGTTTGTAAATTATCCAGTTCTTTATTTACATAAATACGTAAAGCTTGAAAAACTCTGGCACTACTTTTATTATGTTTAATAATATCAGCTAATTCTTGAGAAGTTTCAATATTTTTTACTTTTCTTGCTTCAACTATACTTTTTGCTATTTTTCTTGAAAATCTTTCTTCGCCATACTTATAGATAATATCAGCAATATCCTGTTCTTTAAAAGTATTTACTATATCATAAGCAGTCAGTGGAGAATTTGTATCAAAACGCATATCTAATCTTTCATTTTTTTTGAAGCTAAAACCCTTTTTTGATTCATCAATAAAATAGCTACATAGACCTAGATCCAAAAGAACCCCAGCAATATTGTAAAAATTATTTTGTGCAATATATTGTTTAATATCTTTAAAATTTCCTTGCACCAATATAAATCTTTCTTGTGGTATATTGTTTTGTAAAAATTTTTCTTTGGCAACATCTAAATTTCTTTGATTTAAATCAATACCCAAAAGTTTTCCATTGGGTGCAATAGCATTTAATATAGCCAAAGAATGTCCACCTTCACCCACGGTGCCATCTATAAAATTTTTATTAGGTTGTGGATTTAAATATTGTAATACCTCTTTTAAAAGAACAGGAGTGTGCATAATATAACAATAACAATTTTTAATTTTTGGAATTCTCTAATGTAAAAATAATTTTTAATTGTAAATTTTTAAATAATGGAAATTAGAAATTGGAAAGAATAAATATTGATTTCTTTTATATATGTAATCTGTGTTTTATGAAATAAAATTTATTAACAATTATTATATTCCTAAGTTTGTTAAGTTTTCGGCTATATCATTAGAATTTTTTTCAGTTTGTTGCTTATATGTTTCTCAGGCTGATTCTTCTCAAATTTCTAATCTATCATACATACCAACAATAACAATATTTTTTTCTATATTAGCATATTTTTTTAAGAAATCTGTTATCAATACCCTGCCTTGATTATCTAATTTTACTTCTGAAGCTCCAGCTAACATCAATCTTGAAAAAGCCCGAGAATTGGATTGGGTTAACGGCAAAGATTTTATTTTTGCTGCCAGAACTTCTCAATTTTTTATTGGAAAAAGAAACAAACAGTTGTCTAACCCTCTTGTCAAAACTGCGCCATTTTTTAATTGAGAATGAAATTTAGTAGGGATAAAAACTCTTCCCTTTTCATCTATAATGTGTTTATATTCTCCTAAAAACATATTATAAATTTATATTATAAATATATTTAAGCGATTTTAGAGAAACTTTCTAAAAAGTAAGATAAAAAATGAAAATTATTATTAAGAAATTATAATAGAAACTATTATTATTGGGGTTTAAAAGATTTACACATATTTTGCGAGTTTTCCCATGGTTTTCCACTTTCTCCCACTTTTATTTAATTATACTCCATAAAATGCCAAATGTCAATACCTTGACTAATTTTTTTTCCACAGGTTATCCCCAATACAAATTTATCAAAATAAATAAGGGAGTATAGGGTAAATTTTAATTATTTATAATTTATTACAAAATATAAATTTAAAAACATTTATTATTTATAATATTGATATAAAAACTTGCTATATATTAAAAAAGAACACTGAATTGCAGTGTCCATTTTTTTATATGTATTATAACTTTATTTTAAACTTGTATATTTTATAAAACAGTAAATGTTATAGGAATTAAATTTATAACTTTCCTATTTTTTGTGCGCATAGTTGGTTTCGAACCAACGACCTTCCGCATGTGAAACGGACGCTCTACCACTGAGCTATACGCGCGCATAAGATAAAAAACATAAGGGCATAGAATAAAACAATGAGTATTA